>QNAG01000069.1 GCA_003641415.1 Candidatus Zixiibacteriota bacterium
ATAATTGTTGGCTAAAACAAATCGGCCGGATCGAATTGATCCGGCCGTTGTTATTACAGATTGTTCTGTCTGCGAATTAGTGGTTTACTTCTTCCTCCGATGGTTCGCCGTTTATCTCTTTGGAGGTCTCAGTTCCTTTGGTATTGAAGGCAAAAGTGAGCTCGGTGCTGGTAGCGCTAATCGTAAGTTCACAATCGCCGGCAAATTGACCACGAAGAATCTCCTCCGACAACGGATCGTCGAGGTATTTGCGCAGCGCTCGCGCCAATGGACGCGCACCATATTCTGGTTCGTAGCCCTTGTCGGTGAGAAATTCTTTTGCCCTATCAGTCAGGACGAAACTGATGCCACGCTCAGCTAGTTGCTTGGCAGTGTCAGCAACCATGATTTCGATAATCTGGCTTATATGTTCTCGCTTGAGGGAGTGGAAGATAATCGTTTCATCCAGACGGTTGAGCAGTTCCGGGTTGAACGTTTTACGCAATTCTTCCTTGATCTTTTTAGACATACCATCATGGGATATATCGACCGATTCGGCATCAAAGCCAACTGTTTTCTCATCACGGAGTTTCCGCGTTCCGATATTTGATGTCATAATGATCACAGTGTTCTTAAAGTCGACTTTCCGTCCAAACGAGTCGGTAAGTTGACCGTCATCAAATAACTGCAATAAAATGTTAAAGACATCCGGATGCGCTTTCTCAATTTCATCCAGCAACACTACTGAGTACGGTTTACGACGAACTTTCTCTGTAAGCTGGCCGCCTTCTTCATAACCTACATATCCCGGAGGCGCACCAATCAAGCGTGAAACAGCAAATTTCTCCATATATTCCGACATGTCAATTCGGATAAGCGAATCTGTGTCCTCGAACAGGAAAGCAGACAATTGGCGCGCCAGCTCGGTCTTTCCAACGCCGGTGGGACCGAGAAAGATAAAGGTGCCTATCGGGCGGCGGGGGTCTCCCAAACCAGCACGCGCTCGACGAATTGCCTTGGCTATAGCTGTGATGGCTTCGTCTTGCCCGACGATATTTTTTTTAAGTTCATCCTCAATTCGCAACAAACGCTTGGACTCGTTCTCTTCGAGACGAAACAGGGGGATACCGGTCATTTTAGCTAAAACAGCAGCAACTTCGTCACTTGTCAGTGTTATCTTGTCTTTCTCGCGGGCTTCTTCCCACTGTTTTTGCAGTTTGGCTTGTTCTTCTTTCTTGGCTTTGATTTCGTCGCGAAGCTGAGCTGCAGTTTCAAACGCCTGATTTTTGACAGCGTCTTCCTTCTTTTTCTGCAATTCGACCAAGTCGTTTTCGATTTCGGAAAATTCTTCCGGTCGAGTGTAAGTTGACAAATGTGCCCGAGAGCCAGCTTCATCGATAAGGTCGATGGCTTTATCGGGTTGGAATTTTCCAGAGACATAGCGATTGGACATTATTACCGCAGATTCTATAGCTTCATCAGAAATGAGCAATTGGTGATGTTCTTCATACTTCGGCCGTAAGCCCTTGAGAATAGAGATAGTGTCTTCTTCTGAGGGGGGGTCAACCATAATGGTTTGAAAGCGCCGGTCTAAAGCGCCATCTTTCTCAATGAATTTCCGGTATTCGTTCATAGTAGTAGCACCTATGCAACGCAATTCACCGCGAGCCAAAGAAGGTTTGAAGATATTTGAAGCATCCAGTGAACCCTCCGCGCCACCAGCTCCCACGATAGTGTGAATCTCGTCAATGAATATTATCACATCTGTGGCGTTTATGATTTCGGTAAGTACTGCTTTGAGACGTTCCTCGAACTGGCCACGATACTTCGTACCAGCCACTAGGGAAGCCATATCGAGTGTAACTACCCGTTTGTTTTCCAAAGTCTGTGGTACGCGGTTTTCTACTATGCGTTGGGCTAGTCCTTCAGCGATGGCAGTCTTTCCGACGCCAGGTTCGCCGATAAGAACCGGATTATTCTTTTTACGACGGGAAAGAATCTGAGCCACGCGCTCGATTTCATCGGTGCGTCCGATAATGGGATCGAGCTTGCCACGACGGGCAAGTTCTGTCAGATCGCGACCGAAATGATCCAAGGCTGGAGTTTTTGATTTTTTACGTTTTTTCTTGAACGATGAAGGTTGTCCACTCTGGATATTCTTTAACTCCTCATAAGCTTCCTTGTAGTCAATTTCATAAGTCGAGAGTACCTGTGCAGCGACACCTTCTTCATCCTTAAGTAGAGCAAGGAGAATATGTTCAGTATCGATATCCTTTGATTTCAGTGCCCGGGCTTCCTGCCCTGATACCTCCAGCGTTTTCTTGGCGCGGGCGGTAAGTGGCAATTGTCCCATAGTCATAGTTCCACCGGAAGGCTGTACAACTTCTTCAATTGACTGTTTCAAATCCTCCAGTTCAAGGCCGAGATTGGTAATAATCTCTACCCCACGACCATCACCAAGACGGATAATTCCAAGAAGCAGATGTTCTGTTCCTATGTAGTCGTGCCTAAGGCGAGAGGCTTCATCTCGGGCATATTCAATAGCTTTGCGTGCTCGCTCGGTAAACATTTCGTTCATAGCCTGCCATCCCTCCCGATTTTATCGGTGTTGTCGAATACAATAAGCAGATATATATTTAACATATTGGCCTCAATTATTCCTAAGTTTTTCACGCACCATTTGTGCTCGCACAAAGTCACGCCGATTAGGGTCCATTTGAGAACCGTAAAACTTTTGCAAATGTGCCGGCTGTGAAAGAAGAAGAATATCATTGATCAGAGCCACATCCAAAAAGTCAATAATCTTCATCGCGTGTCCCAATCGAACAGCTGAAAGAAGATTCATTACTTCCTCCGATGTCAGCACCCGGGCATTCATAAGTATACCATATGCTCGCCAGATTTTATCTTCGATCATGTCAGATGCTTCATCAACCAGTAGCCGTCGAGCTTCGGCTTCCTTCTCGATGATTTCGCGAGTGATTTGTGTGATATGATTTAATATCTCTTCTTCACTAATGCCCAGTGTGTTCTGATTGGAGACTTGGAACAAATTTCCCAAAACATCTGATCCTTCCCCATAGAACCCACGTACAATCAGACCACTGCGAGTAACGTGCGAGATTACACGGTCAATTTCCTTAGTTAACACCAGTCCTGGCAGATGAATCAAAACTGAGGCTCTCATACCAGTGCCGGCATTGGTTGGACAGGCTGTAAGATAACCGAAATCAGGATCGTAATCATACTCGAGATAACGTCCGATCTCAGACTCGTACTTAGTCGCTAATTCAAAAGATCCCTTCGGATCAAGACCGGAAGAAAGAGCCTGAATTCTCAGGTGATCTTCCTCGTTAACCATGATCGAAACACGTTCCTGTGATCCAATAAACAACGCTTTGGACAATTCACCATTGAGAAAGACGGGCGAAATCAGATGTCGTTCAACAAGGAAGTTACGATCCAACTCGCAAATGTCGGAAGCCTTATGATACTGGCCTTCAGCGAGCAGTTTAGAGCGTGTCATAGTCGAATCGACATATCCAACAATTCGCTTCCTGGTTTCGGTATCGGCTGATGGTGGGTATTTACAGCCAGCCACATTGCGTGCTAGCCGCACCCGTGTGGAAAGAACAACCAAAGCGTCCTCACCCTGACCGGATAACCATACCGCCGGTGACTTGGCCATTTCTTCGAACATCGTTTCCAACTTTCTTCCCTTTATTCTACTTGTCAAGAGATAAACTCTCTCGTATCGATTTCAATTTATCTCGTATCTCTGCAGCCCGCTCAAAGTCTTCAGTTTCAATGGCTTTAGACAACTCCTCCTCAAGACGTTCTTCCTCCCGAATTGGAAGAGTTCTCTTGCTCTCGTTGTTGGTAATATTGATTGTCATGGGGGTTCGGCCCCGATGCAGAGAAGCACCGTGAATCTTGCGCATAATCGGTTCTAACTGAGATCGAAAGGCTTTGTAGCACTCACCACAACCAAAGCGACCCTGACTGGTGAACTCCTGAAATGTCAGCCCACAGTTTTGACAGGTGATTTGTTCGGTTTTGTCGTACTTAAATCCTGGCGTGGCAGCTGCCAATCCGGTGAGTATCTCTGCCAATGGGAAGGGCACATTATCCAGTGGTGAATGAAACCCTCTTGCTGCGGCGCATTTCTTGCAAAGGTGGAGGGTTGTCTTCTCATTATTAATGATCTGCGTCAGGTGAACCTGCGCTTCACGTTGTTTACAATCCTGACATAACATACTTATATTACCTGATATTACTCATGTTCACGAATCTTTCCATCAACTATCTCAAGCTGGCGGTTGCATCCTTGCGCCAATTCCTGGTTGTGAGTTGCTATTAAGAAGGACATGGCGCTGTCCTTGTTGAGAGTGAACAGGAGATCGTGAAGTTGATGTCCAGTCTTAGTGTCCAGATTGCCAGACGGTTCATCTGCTAACACAATCTTCGGTTCATTCGCCAGAGCACGGGCTACAGCAACCCGCTGCTGTTCTCCGCCCGATAATTGATCGGGGCGGTGACTCTTCCTATTACTTAAACCAACCTGTTTCAACAGTAGTTCCCCTCTGTTTTCGGCATCACGACGTTTTCTGCCACTAATCAGCATTGGAATCATCACATTTTCCAAAGCGCTAAAGTCTTCCATCAAGTAATGAAATTGAAACACAAAGCCTACATTTCTATTTCTGAAACATGCCAACTTTTCCTCTGACTGATCACCAAGAAGGGTCCCACCAATTCGAACTTCACCTGACGTGGGTTTGTCCAGCCCGCCTAACAGGTGGAGTAAGGTGGACTTGCCGATACCTGACGCTCCTGTTACAGCCACTGTTTCCCCTTTTGACAGGTTCAGAGAAATTCCTTGCAATACCTTAAGGGTCGCCTCCGGTGTGCGAAATTCTCGGTGTATGTCTTCAGCTTCAAGAATCCAATCGTTGTCGTTCATTTTCCTATTTCAGCGTACGTTCAATTTGCACGCCGGTATATTACCTTTTTCGCCATATTTTTGTAAACGTTTAGTTCTTATTGCAATATCAAGTATCTACTTTCTCAAAACATCAATTACTGATAGACGAGACGCCTGGTGAGCCGGATACAATGCAGCAATAAAGCAAATAATGTAGGTGATAGCACCGGCAACAAAGAAATCGAAAATATGCGTTTCTATAGGAAGGTAGCTGATAAAATAAATGTCTGGTGGTAACGAAATGATCCCAAAACGGTTCTGAATAAAAGCTACTGACAGGGCTAACCCCCAACCAAGCAAGACGCCATAAGTGGCGATCACTAACCCCTTGTATACAAATATCTTGCGAATAGATTTCGGTGTTGAACCGATAGTTTTTAGAATTCCTATTTCTGCACGTTTTTCCATAGTCAGCATGACAAGGGTGGAAATGATAGAAAAGGCTGCCACCAACACAATCAAGCTGAATCCAAGAAAGAGAATTTTCTTTTCCATGGCAATCCAGGTAAAAAGATTACGGTGCAGCACATTCCAAGGTACAACTTCGTATCTGTATCCTAGAATAGAATCTATTATTGGAGCTAATTCCTCGGACATATAAACATCGGTTAGTTTTAGGTGTACCGTTGTAACAGCATCTCCAGTGCGAAACAACTTCTGTGCATCTGACAGGGATATATATGCCATCTGAGCATCAAATTCATACATTCCGGTTTCAAGAATACCGGAGATATAGAACTTGGCCACCCGCGGGCGTGCCCATCGCTGAAGGTCCTCCCCTCTCAGAGAGTACAAAACTACTGATGAACCAAGAAACACTCCAAGTCGCTCGGCCAGATTGCTGCCGATTATCATGCCGGGGATAGAGTCTTCACCATCTACAATTGGATCAAACGAGTAATCCCCTATCTTGACATTATTTGCCACCGATGAAGTCTTCTGCTCCATATCAAGGTCAATTCCTCGCAGGATTATTCCATCACCGGCCGTAGCAGAGGCAATGGCAGCCTTGTAGTAGATAAATGGTGAGGCTGCAATTACCCCATCGATACTTTCCAGGGTATCAACCAACTCATGATAGTTATCAATAAACTGTTCTCCCATTGGGAAGACTGAAATGTGTGAGGTCGTCCCCAACAATCTTGAGCGAATCTCGGACTCGAACCCGTTGTGCATCGACATCACAAAACAGACGACAGCCACTCCAAGTGTCACACCCATAATTGTAATCCAGGTTGACACTGAGATAAAGAAACGTCCGGACCTAAGATACCGTCGAGCTATGAACCTTTCATATCGCATCCTGTTTGAAGTATAGCACAATCTGTTATCTACAGTAAACGTTTTTAATATCGTGGAAATTGACAGTAGTGAAAAAAATCTATTGCCTTTTCTATGACATTGAATATATTTGTTATAAATAATCTTCGGGGTGAGGTGAAATTCCTCGACCGGCGGTGAAAGCCCGCGAGCTGGAGATATCTCCCGCAGAGTCTGTGTAATTCAGATGCCGACGGTAAAGTCCGGACGAGAGAAGATTACAATAGCGATGTAAAAATTGTACTGCTCTTTTGGATTAGGTTACATAACTATTGTTATTTTCGCCCTGAAGTATACTTTGGGGATTTTTTTATGACTACGCGGAATGACCGCGAGTTTATGGCACTGGCTCTCAAGCTGGCTGAACGAGGACGGTACCGCACTTCGCCTAATCCGATGGTAGGGGCGGTAATTGCCAGAGGAAATCATAAGATCAGCACTGGTTACCACCGGCAGGTTGGCGGTGATCACGCTGAAATAGTAGCTTTCAAGAATGCAACCACATCTGTCCTAGGTGCAACTCTCTATGTTACACTGGAACCATGCTGTCATACTGGCCGTACCGGTCCATGCACTAAGGCGATTATCAAAGCCGGCATTAAGCGGGTAGTAGTAGCAACCAAGGACCCCAATCCACTCGTTAATGGAAAAGGTATAAAAGAACTCCGAAAAGCCGGTATCACTGTCGAGACCGGTCTGATGCGGGCTGAAGCAGTACGAATAAACGAATCATATTTCGGGTATTATCGCAACGGTAGTCCGTATATTGTGCTGAAAATGGCTCAGTCACTCGACGGACGAATAGCTACCAAAAGTGGCGACTCTCATTGGATATCCAGTGCGCCCTCACTTAAACTGGTTCATCAGCTTAGGGCAGAATACGACGGTATCATTGTGGGTATGGGAACTGTCATGGCGGATAATCCCTCCCTTACTGTTAGACGTGTCAAAGGGAAGAATCCTTATCGTATCGTTTTGACATCTTCGATGAAATTTCCTCGCAAATGCCACTTGTTGCAGGACAACGCTGACTATAAGACAATAATCGCCGGACCAGGAGAAGCTACTGAACGATTTGCCGGAACGAAACAGGGGAGAGATCTTATCTTCTGGCATATCAAAAGAAAAAGTAATGGTCGACTTGATATTATCGACCTCGTACGTCAGGCTGGCAAATTTGGTTTGAGATCGCTACTGATCGAAGGTGGACAACAAGTCGCCACTGAATTCCTACGAGCGAACCTTGTGGATAAGTGTATCTTTATCCTATCGCCAATTCTATTGGGCAAAGGAATCAATGCTATTGGAGATTTGAAAACATCGCTTATTGCGGATGCTCTTTCGTTTGAAAAATACGAATTCTCCCCGCTTGGAAAAGATTGTGTGTTTGTTGGATACCCGCGAAGGAGAGTGTAGTTGTGTTTACAGGATTGATAGAGGATGTTGGAAAAATTGTAGATACCCATTCCCGTGGCAACTACAGAGTGTTGACTATCACTTCCATATTGGCAGATGAGCACATGTCTGTTGGAGACTCGGTAGCCTGTGATGGTGTATGCCTTACAGTTACTGATCTTAAGACCGGTATCTTCACGGTGGAAGCTTCGCAGGAAACGGTTGCAAGAACTACAATCAAAACCTGCCGAAAAGGCACATCCCTCAATCTCGAGCGTGCTCTCAAAGTTGGTTCTCGATTAGGCGGTCACTTTGTCACTGGACATGTGGATAGCACAGGCGTGATTGAGTCAACCCGTTCGATAGGGGAATCACTTGAAGTCACTATTACATACGATCGTGCTTTTGACCGCCTTGTAATCGAAAAGGGATCAATTGCTATCAATGGTATTTCGCTTACAGTCAATAAAACTGGACAGGGAAATCTCTCCGTTAACCTGATTCCTCACACTGCAAAAGCGACTACCATAGAGCAGTGGAAAACGGGAGACAAGGCAAATCTCGAGTTTGACATGATTGGCAAATATATACTTAAAATAAATCAATCTTCGAAAAATAACGGTTTAACAAAAGATAAGCTCTTTGAGAGCGGATGGTAATTATGTCTGAGGAAAGAAAATTCAGCACTGTGGCGGAAGCCATTGAGGACATCAAAGCGGGTAAATGTGTAATTGTCGCTGATGATGAGGATCGTGAAAACGAAGGCGACCTGATAATGGCCGCAGAGAAGGCTACCCCGGAAATGGTTAATTTCTTTGCTACACATGGACGGGGTCTAATCTGCGTGAGCATGCCAGAGGAGCATATAAGAAGACTTGAGCTACACCCTATGGTGGATAATAACACAGCATTACACGGTACCCGTTTTACGGTTTCGGTAGATGCTGCCAACAACACAACTACCGGTATTTCTGCCGCTGATCGGGCAGTTACGATTAAAGTTCTGGCTGATACAAACTCTCGACCGGAAGACCTAGCGCGTCCCGGACACGTGTTTCCGATTCAATCCGTTGCCGGGGGAGTTCTCAAGCGAGCTGGCCATACGGAAACTTCGGTAGACCTTGCTCGACTGGCGGGATTTAACCCTGTGGGATTGTTGTGCGAAATCATGGATGATGATGGCTCTATGGCAAGGGTACCAAAATTGCATGAGATCGCCCAAAAGTACAACCTGAAATTCATCACCGTGCGAGACCTGATTGCTTATCGGCACCAGACAGAGAAACTGGTTCATAAAATCGAGACTGTTTCATTGCCAACGCACAATGGCAATTTCATGCTACATCTATATACTTCCGAGATCGATGATCAAAATCACATAGCACTTACCAAGGGAGATATAAACGGAAAGAAAAATGTGCTTGTTCGAGTCCATTCCAGTTGCTTAACCGGTGATGTCTTTGGCTCGTGCCGATGTGATTGTGGAGATCAACTTCATGCAGCAATGCGCCAAGTGGAAAAGGAAGGTCATGGAGTTGTTCTTTACATGAACCAAGAAGGTCGCGGGATTGGCTTGGTCAATAAAATCAAAGCCTACAAGTTACAAGAACATGGCCGAGATACTGTCCAGGCCAATGAGGACCTGGGCTTCAAATCAGACCTGCGCGACTATGGGGTAGGCGCCCAGATTTTATCTGATCTTGGCCTTACTTCAATCAGGTTGCTGACCAATAACCCTAAAAAGGTTGTAGGTCTTAAAGGATACGGTCTTGAGATTACAGAACGAGTACCGCTCGAGATGGAGCCAACCCGGTTTAATCTCAAATATATGGAGACAAAACGGGATAAGATGGGACATATTCTTCACCTTAAGAAAATGAGAGCGTAGAAAATGAGTTACAAAACTTTTGAAGGTAAACTACAGGCTGAGGGATTCAAGTTTGGCCTGGTCGTAAGTCGTTTCAATAACTTTCTGACTGATAAACTGCTGGATGGCGCTGTGGACTGCCTGATACGTCACGGGGCCAGCGAAGATAATATAGGCGTGGCGTACTGTCCGGGAGCTTTCGAGGTGCCGTATGTAGCAGCGCGAATGGCGAAATCGGGGAAGTATGACGCTGTCATTTGTCTGGGAGCTGTCATTCGCGGCGAAAC
Organism: Candidatus Zixiibacteriota bacterium; assembly: GCA_003641415.1. Lineage (GTDB taxonomy): Bacteria > Zixibacteria > MSB-5A5 > GN15 > FEB-12 > B120-G9. The sequence continues at coordinate 9,833 of QNAG01000069.1, forward strand.
GCCACACTTTGACTATATTGCCAGTGAATCAACAAAGGGCATTGCCAAGCTCGCTCTTGATACTAATCTGCCAGTCATTTACGGAATTGTTACAGCCGATACACTGGAGCAAGCTATTGAGCGTTCCGGAACCAAAGCTGGGAATAAAGGCTGGCATGCGGCTGAGGCGGCTGTGGAGTTGGTCAATTTGTACCGGGCAATGGATTGATTATGACAGAATCTCCTCGTCACCGAGCGCGGGAAATAGTGCTTAAGGCTCTCTATGCGAGCGAATGTTCAGACGAACAGCCAGGGGACAAATTGAAGGATTTGCTGGAAAATGAGAAACTTAGCGAGAATAACCAACAGTTTGCACGACAGTTCTTTGCTGCCGTGCTAAAGGATGTCGATAAAGCCGATAAACAAATTTCAGGTCTGACGGACAATTGGGATATCGGACGTCTGGCTGCTATCGACCGTATTATTCTGCGAATGGCAGTTATTGAACTAACCGAAATTGAGAGTAATCCGGTTAAGGTTGTTATCAACGAAGCCATAGAATTGGCGAAGAAATACTCGACTGCTGAGTCAGCCCGTTTTGTGAACGGCATCCTTGACAGTTTTGCCCGGAGTCTCAACCGTCTTTAGTAATAAGGAAAACCAAACTTGTAACAAGGGCAAAGGCTACACGCTCTTTCTACATATTATTCTTTAGCAGGGTGTTGAAAAACTCAAAACGGAAGACGATATGTCGATTGCTTTATATAACTTGTCATCCCTGTGAAGTTAGGGAATCCATATTGACCAACAAGTTACTGGTTCCCAGCTTTCGCTGGGATGACATGCATGTTAGCAAAGGAGCATAAAAGATCACTTTTTCAACCGCCTGTTAGAGAAATAATGCCTTCTGTTATGTTGAGCGAAATAGAAACATAACAATAACTTATATCAACCATGATTCCTAACCCAAATTCATACTCAATATCTTGATATCAGTCATATCTTCGATAGCATAGCGAACGCCTTCACGACCAATACCGGAACCTTTCATCCCCCCATAAGGTTGATGGTCGGCGCGCCAGGTAGGGACATCGTTGACCACCACCCCTCCGCACTCTATATGCTTAAAAGCAAAGAAAATGTCCTTCAAACGGTTGGTGAAAATACCCGATTGTAAACCATATTCTGAATTGTTGATACGGTCCACCACCTGTTTGAAATTACGATATTTGAAAAGCACCACCAAAGGTGCAAAGGCTTCTTTCGAACAGACATCCATCGAGATTTTCACATCGGTCAGGACAGTTGGCTCCAGTGTTCTTCCTCGCCTAACTTTGCCACCAACCAGCAGCTTGGCCCCACCGGAGACTGCTTGTTCAATCATCTTTTGGCTGTTTTTAACCGATTCTTTATCGACCATCGTGCCAATATCTGTTTTCGGATTGAGTGGATTGCCGAGTTTTATTTTACCTATTCCCGCTTTGAACATTCTGACAAACCGAGAGTAGACTTTCTCATGGACATAGATACGCTGCACTGATATACACGACTGCCCGGCTACACTAAATGAACCAGTTAATACACGACTGACAGCATACTCCAGATCAGCATCGTCGGCAATCGCTACTCCTGCGTTACCACCTAACTCCAGCACAACCTCCTTTTTCCCCGCATGTTGTTTAATCCACCAGCCAACTTCGGGAGAACCTGTGAAAGTGATCATCTTCACGCGCGGGTCTTCAAGCAAGGGTGTGCAATCCTTTGATGCGCCTGGGAGAATCGAGACAGCACCTTTGGGATGATCGGTTTTATCGATAAGCTCGGCCAGCATGAGAGCCATGATAGGTGTAGCCGAAGCTGGTTTCACCACGATAGTGTTGCCCGATGCAATCGCTGGCGCTACCTTGTGTGCTATCAGGTTAAGTGGAAAATTGAACGGTGAGATACCGGCAATTACTCCCTTGGGAAAACGACGCACCAGCCCTTGGCGCTCCTCAGCTCCGGGAGTCCAGTCTAGGTCAATAATCTCTCCACCAATACGCTTGGCTTCTTCTGCCGCAACGTTGAAAACACCGATTGCCCGGGTTACCTCGAGTCGACAGTCTTTGTAAGCTTTACCCAGTTCAAGAGCCATCATTCGGGCGAATTTATCGATATTCTTTTCCAGTCCGGCTGCAATCGATCGACAGGTAGCTTCACGTTTGTATGAAGGCAAATCGCGCGTTTTGGAAAAAGCCTCATGGGCGATTTTGATAGCTTCCGTGTAGTCTTTTTTGGATGCTGCCGGAACTGTTCCAATGAGAGTATCATCCCAGGGAGA
>QNAG01000070.1 GCA_003641415.1 Candidatus Zixiibacteriota bacterium
CAACACGCATCGAAGTTTTCTATACTGTAATTATGTCTAAGGGTAGTGATCGGCTGCCGTATATTGGTGAAGTAGATTTCAACGCGACCTACTTAGGCCTGCAGGTTGGGTTTCTGTTAGGACTGTAGTTTGTGAGTTAATCGCTCAGATTCCCAAGCCCCGAACTAAATATTCAGGATTAAGCTTTTCCCCAGTGCCACGTTCCAATAGGTCGCGCCAATTATAGCGGATACCAAAGCGGAAAAAGTTCTGATTCAAATACGAACCAATTGCTGTATTATCAGAAAGACTAGTATACTGTTGCTTAATTTCGTAAACTATCTGAGCTGAAATCATCTCACCAATCAAGTGGTTAGGCATAGAAGCTGGTTGCATCACATATTTGGTGACAGTAGCCCAGGGTTTTATATCGTCATGACGGGGCAACATCATGTAACGTTCGAAAAGGTCCCAGTATAATTTGTTCAGATCACGATTAGGATTGGTATAGGCTTCATACTCAAACATCAGATCAACCAGTGTCATGCGCAATCGGATAATGTTCTGCTCGTTGTGGGCTACGTTATAGGATTCAACCAGTGATTGCGGAAGGCCAGCATATCCAGTTAACCACTCTTCGTCATTACAAAGAGCTGCTATCGTTTGAGCCATGCCCTCAGCCCAGACAATCGGTAAAGCATTAATATAAAGAGCCTGTTCTTGAAAGATATGGGTTTGATGGAGCGCGAGTCCAATATTGTAAAGCAGAACCCGTGTATTGTGTAAACCTCCTGAAAGATTAGTCGTTAGTCTTACATCATAGGGCGGTTTTATTGGCAGGTATTCAACTATCCCCCCTCTTACATTTGACTGTTCAATGCTAAGATAAATTGGCAATTTGTCCAAATCGAACCCGATTTTCTCAAGACTTCTCTCGATTAATGGAAGCTGAGAATCAATTGGGAGATATCTATCCACACGTTGATTCACATCGCGATAAGCAAACGCCATATCCCATATTTCGATTGGATTGCTTCCAAGCTGAGACTGCATTTTTTGAATTATCTCCCCATAAGCAGCAGCAGTTAGTGAATCTAATCGGTCAAGAAGTTTCAAATATTCCTGCGCCATCAGACCCTGTTGAGCTAACGAAAGTGCCAGACAGTTGTTGTATCCCAGTCGGCGGGTTGCCTGATTTCGTAACCGAAAGAGTTGCCCTATCCCTTTGGCAAACTCCTCCCCCATTGCATTTTGCGTTCTATAGGTCTGTTCTCGTCGATCTGGATCATGTTCAATACAGCATAATTTATTAACATCATAAGGGGTTTGTGGGTGTAGATTGAGACCGAGTTGAAGCAGGGAATCTCGTAAGCTAGCAACACTAGGTGAAAACTCAACCTGCTGTAAAACAACAGATGAATGCATCAATTCACACCGCCAGAGGGCTTCGTCGTCGTGCAAGAGTCGTCGTCCCTGCTCCAGCACACGAAGCAGATCGGGATCAGTAACCACATATTCGTATAACCCACGATAATAATTTAGTGAATCAGAAATGCCTGTGGTGTTTAATTCCCACTTCTCTTGGCTTGTCTTGTACTCCAACCACTCAAGTTTGTGTTCCAGCGAGTCAAGCGCTATTAGCACTTGTTCGCGGGTTACAGTAGTTTCCTGGCAGGATACCAACAACAGTGTCACGCTGAGCGCGAATGTGAATAATAGCTGACGCATAGTCTTAATCACTTTTACTCATATCGGCAAAATACGACAACGCCATAGCATAACCATAAAAACCAAACCCAACCAGATGACCCGATGCAACAGGAGAAATCACAGATTTATGTCGGAACTCCTCACGGGTATATATGTTGGATATATGCACCTCGACAGTCTCAATGTCAACTGCTGTGATAGCATCAGCGAGAGCATAGCTGTAATGCGTCAAAGCGCCAGGGTTGATTATCAAACCCATTGCATCCGGACTCTCGTTTTGGATAAAGTTAATCAAGTCACCCTCGGAGTTCGACTGAAAAAAGCGAACCTCCAGCTTGAGTTCTTCCGCTATCTCAGCCAAGCGCTTGTTCATTTCATCAAGCGTTTCTGTACCATAGATCTCAAGTTCTCTTTTACCAAGCATATTGAGGTTAGGACCATTTACAATTAGAATACGTGACATATTGTGCCTCCGCAGATCAATATTCCGCCAGCGCAGCCTTCAGTGCCATGCGAATGTCATTCTTCTTAACATTATCGACAATTACCGGTCGACCAAGACTATCGAGCAGAACAAATCTCAGATTGTTGCCAAGCCTCTTCTTGTCATGCGACATAGCTGTTAACGTTTCTTCTATATTTATGCTATGATGCGGTATTAATTCGATAAGGCGACAGATGACGTCGCGATATTCGCTCAGTCTTCGAATTCGTGCCTTCTTGAGTCTGCCGCTGAGTTCGACCGCAGCCAGTAATCCAAGCAAGACCGCTTCGCCATGTAAAAGACGGCCATATCCAAGCGATCGCTCGATAGCGTGTCCAAATGTATGCCCCAGATTGAGCACCATTCTAAGGCTACTCTCTCGCTCATCCTTCGAGACAATACCCGCTTTATATTGCGCCGAGAGGTAGATCAATTGGGTTAGTTGCTTCTGGTCATACATGTCTTCTGATTTCAAGTATCGGTTTAACGCACTAATCATATCGTGTGTAGCCAGACCGGCATACTTGACCACCTCGCCCAATCCCGCAATTAGTTGTCGCTTCGGAAGGGTCAGCAGGAAACTTGAATCGCAGATTACAAAAGAAGGTTGCCAGATTGTCCCCAGCAGGTTTTTGCCCTGCTTGTGATTAATTCCGGTTTTACCGCCAATGGCAGCATCGACCATACCCAACAATGTCGATGATAAAATACCCCAGCGAACCCCTCGCAAGGTCGTAGCAGCAGCCAAACCAACCAGATCACTGGTTACACCACCACCACATGCCAGAATGAAGTCGTTACGGCTGATCTGACTGTCAAGCAAGTATCCGTACACATGCCTGAGTTGAGTCAGTGTTTTGGCTCGCTCACCTACCGGTAACACCAGTTCAGATACCGACACATTGGCTTTTTCTACAGTTGATATTATGTCACTCCCATAAAGGGCATACAACTGAGCATCACATAGTACAAATAATTTCCCATGTGGCTTTGTAACGTGACTTACTAGTCGTGATAGTTCATGCTTCCAATCCCCGATACCGACTATCACCGGATAGCTCCGTTCGGCGAGGCGTACTATTACTTTACGCATTCAAATCCTTAGTCTTTTTTAGAATGTGGCGGGAGACCTCCGAAGGGCTTTTCTCCGTTGTCGAGATTTTTATATCAGCTAGGCTATAATGTTTTTTCCGTTTGTTAAGCAGCGCAGTGATCTGTCGTTGTTTTGCCTGTCTTTTGCTCTCTCCTGGTTGTAATCGCACTCTTAGTAATGGTCGATCAGAATCATTTTTCAGACGTTTATATAATTCCCGCACTGAGCAGCTTAAATAGACAACAATGCCGTGTTCTTTAACTTTCTGCCAGTTTTCTTTTAATTCGAAGGCACCACCACCCAGAGCAATGACTCTTCGTCCGCTCTTTGAGGAAATAACTTCATTAATCACATCCATTTCCGCTCTTCGAAAAACGCGCTCACCATCTTCAGCAAATATACGGCCAATCGGTTTCCCAAAACATTCTTCAATAAGATCATCACTGTCTATAAAACAAGCCTTGGCTAAACGTGCCAGAATCGGTCCTACGGTTGATTTGCCGGAGCCGGAAAACCCGATCAGGAAAATGTTGAGCGATTTATCCATCGAAATCCATTTTCTCGTAGATATTATTAAAAGAAACATCCTGGCCAGTCCACAGCCAATATGAGCGCAGTGCCTGTCCCACTAACATACGTCTTCCATCAATGACCTTTATTCCAGCTTCACGAGCCAACCCAAGTGTGCAGTTGTTGGTGTTGTAGTTGAGATCATAGTATATACCTTCACGTGGCCAGGTAAACTCATCTGGTACCGGTGATTCATCCGCATGATTGGGACCGCCCAGAGGAGTACAGTTGACCACAAGTGATATCTTAGAGCTTTGTGCATATTCATTCAAATGATTCAAAAGCACAGTCTCCATATTGACCCCCGACAACGATTTCGCCATGTTAGCCTTAAAAATATCGAGATGCTTATCATTACGACCCGCTACAAATATCTGCCTGATACCGAAATCATAACTCAGGCTGTAAGCTACTGCTCGAGCGCTTCCCCCATTGCCTATCAATATGGCGGCTCCGCCACTCAGTGTTTGTTGGTGTTCTTTTAACGGCAGTGCAAAGCCATAACTGTCTGTGTTGTAACCCAGAACTATATCCCCATCGAACACTAATGAATTGACTGCACCGATTACTTTAGCCCGGCGATCAAGTTTGCTTGTGTACTTGATTATCGTTTCTTTGTATGGTACGGTTACTGATATCCCTCGGTATCCATGTTTGGCTAATGATGCCATCCTTTTTCCGAACTGTTCTGGCTTAACATCAATAATATCAAACTCTCCCTCAACCTGCTTGCTCTCGAATATGACTTTGAAGATAGCGGGAGATTTGGAATAGGCTATGTTTTGACCGATTAGTCCAAACTTAAAGGCGCTCATCCCCTAATTTTCTCCAATAGATCGTAGAACTCCGGACAGGAAACCTCAACAATTGATTCGTCATCGATAGTTGAAGGTCCCACAGCAAATAGCGAGGCAATAGAAAAAGCCATGGCTATGCGATGATCTCCGAAGCTCCTAAAGTCGGCTCCTGAGAGCTCCTGACCACCTTTGATCGCTAGTCCGTCTTCGAGAACACCGCACTTAATACCCATCAATTTAAGATTATAAGCAATAGCTTCGAGTCTATCAGATTCTTTCACTCGTAATTCGGCTGCATCACGGATAATAGTGGTACCGGGAGTGAAAGCTGCTATAACAGCTACAATTGGAATTTCGTCAATTAGACCTACCGTTGTTTCACCGCTTATTCGGCGGGGTTTGAGTTTGCCACCAGTTACTGTAACGGTTCCTCTAGGTTCGCCCGAAACGGTTTTGCGGTCACTTATATCAACCTTGGCTCCAACTGATTTCAGGTAATCAAGGAAAGCTGTACGCGTGGGATTAAGTCCAAGATTTTCAATTGTAAGCGGACCACCACTAATAGCCGAAGCTGCCATGAAAAATGCGCCGGTGGAAATGTCACCCGGGATATCGATTTCTCCTCCTATTAGCTTTGCACGTTGCGGGAGAACAATTTCCCTCTTAAAGGACTCTGGCATCTGCATCCTGCGTTTGCGAGGGTCTTTCGGATCAGTCATAAAAACTGGTTTAATATCTCGAACTTGTATTTCACCCCCGAGCTCTTTGATCATGATTTCTGTATGATTGCGCGTAATCGTATCCTCACGAACTGTGGCTGAACATCCGGATGCTAACCCTGCGAGCAGCAAAGACGATTTAACCTGGGCTGATGCCACTGGTAGACGGTATTCAAAAGAAATCAGTTTCCCCCCCCTGATACGCAAAGGCAGGTGCCCATCATCGGAGAATATCTCCGCCCCCATCTCAGTGAGCGGATCGATAATCCTTTTCATGGGACGTGACGATAATGACTCATCTCCGGTAATTGTTACTTCAATAGGTGTCCCTGCAATGATACCCGAAATCAGGCGTGCTGTGGTACCGCTATTCCCGCATTCGATTAAGGTGTCAGGATCAGGTTGGATAGATGTTGGGGGGGACAGACGTAGCATATTGCCGTCCACATCAACGCTCACCCCCAACTTCTGGACTGCTTGTAAAGAACTCTGGCAGTCTGCAGCACCCGGGAAATTGGTTATAACTACCGGCTCACAGCACAGAAGCGATAATAGTGCCGCTCGGTGACCAATTGACTTGTCTCCCGGGACGCATATTGTTCCAGAGATTTTCTTAATTGGATTAAGTTCCCTCATCCGCATGTACGTCCAAGCACACCAGCCAGAGTGCTCATTTCATGCACCAATTGCTCGAACATCTCTGGACTTATTGACTGTGGCCCATCGGAAAGAGCGTTAGCTGGATCGTGGTGAACCTCGATGATCAATCCATCCGCCCCGACCGCGATAGCTGCTCGTGATAACGGGATGACTTTTTCTTTTCTACCTGTTCCATGGCTGGGGTCAACAATGATGGGTAAATGGCTGGTGCGTTTCACAAAAGGCACTGCTGATAAATCAAGTGTGTTACGAGTGTGATCCGCAAAGGTTCGCACACCGCGTTCGCATAGAATAACCTTGGAGTTCCCCTCGGCCATGATGTACTCCGCCGCCATAAGGAGTTCCTCTACTGTGGCCGCAAACCCTCGTTTCAGCAGTACCGCTTTTTTCTGACGACCTGCTTTTTTCAGAAGCGAGTAGTTCTGCATATTTCGAGCGCCGATCTGTACGATATCAGCATAGTCAGAGACAAGGTCTATCGTTTCGGTATCTATCGCTTCAGTGACTATCTTCAGTCCGAATTTATCACGAGCCTCGGCAAGAATTTTTAATCCATCCTCCTTCAAACCTTGAAAGGAGTAGGGTGATGTGCGCGGTTTGTAGGCACCACCTCGTAATACTTTTGCACCTGCCTTTGATACTGCTTCTGCTATTATCAAAGTCTGTTCGCGGTTTTCGACTGCGCAAGGTCCCCCCATTATAATGAACTCTGGCCCGCCGATTTTAACGTCCCCAACTTCAATCACACTCGGTTCCGGATAAAACTCCCGGCTGACAAGCTTGTATGGCTTGGTGACATGGATTATTTCCCTGACACCTGCCTGAGTCATTATGCGATCGGAATCGATCTGCGATTTATTACCGGTAACACCAATAGCTGTACGTTGAGCGCCAGGCATCGGGTGAGCCGAAAGTCCCATTTCTTCAATTAGTTTGCAAACGTTGTCAATCGCTTTTTTCGGGGCGGAGGTCTCCATTACGATAAGCATCTATAACTCCTGGCAGTAGCGGCGAGGATGTCGCTTAGTGATTGGTTGTTTTCAATAATGTCAATTACACGTTGTATTACATGTAAATATATCTGATATCCCATGCTACATCTCCTCCGGAGCCTGTATGCCAAGCAGATGTAACCCCTCGCCGATTACTGTACGCACAGATGTCACCAGTGCCATACGAGCCGAGGTCAACGTTACATCGTCAGAGATAATTTTATCGATACGACCATCAGGCGTCTTACGCTGGTAGAACTTGTTGAAGGCTCCGGCCAGCCTTAATAGATAAGTGGCTATGAAATACGGATCATAGTTGCGAACGGCATCAGCAATTGCTTCCGGAAAATCAGCGAGCAATTCAACTATCCGTTGTTCTTCTTCTCCAGCCAGTAGAGTTACCTCGATATCGGATTTAATATCCTTATCGTAGTTACGCTCCAGCGAACAGAGCCGTGCATGGGTGTACTGGAGATATGGTCCGGTTTCACCTTCGAAGCTGAGAACCGCATCCCAATCAAAATTGACATCGGTTAGGCGCTTGACTGATAGTTGCGAAAACTTAACTGCTCCAACCCCAACCATGTGGGCAGTTTTATCTATAGCTTTAAGGTTAGGATTTTTTTCTATGATCATTTGTTTTACGAGTGAAACCGCTTTGTTGACGACATCCTCGACAGGGATCACATTCCCGGACCGAGTGGACATCGTCTTGTCACCGAACTTAACCCAGCCGAAATCAACGTGCTTGAGCCGGGGGGCAAGACGTTCATCCTCTGGAGTATGTTCGGTTTCTTCGAGTCTAGAGATGACACCAAAAACCTGTTTGAAATGGTCACTCTGCGAATTTGCTACTACATATAAAGACTGATCATACTGATATTTTTCAAATCGCCAGAAGGCACCGACAATGTCGCGCGTAGCGTAAAGAGTTGCCCCATCCGCCTTTTTAAGAAGACACGGCGGCAACTGGGTATCTTCGAGATCGACGACCAGCGCACCTTCAGATATGCGGCTTAGACCGGCCTTTTCAAGTCGCTCGATAATAGGTTCTATTTTGTCATTGAGGTCTGACTCACCGATAATGAGATCAAACTCTACCCCCAAACGATCATAGATACGTTTGAACTTTTCAATAGAACGGGACCGGAACAACTTCCATAGCTTTGTTGTGTCCGTATCTCCATTCTCAAGTTTTTTGAAAACAACTCGCGCTTTCTCGTCGAGCAATTCGTCTTGTTTAGCTTCAGCGTGAAAACGAACATAGAGTTCGAAGAGCTTATCAATTAGACAAGGATCATCTTTAGAAATATCTGCCCCCCATTTGAGATAAGCAACAATCAGCTTACCAAACTGCGTACCCCAATCACCGAGATAGTTCAAGCCGACAACATTGTAGCCCAGTTTTTTGAATATCTCCCGCAATGAAGCACCAAGTATGGTGGTACGCAAGTGCGCAATCCCAAACGGTTTGGCAATATTGACCGAGGAATACTCAACCAGAACCGTACGTCCCTCGCCAACTGTACTTGTCCCGTAGCGTTTGCCTTTATCCAGAACGTCTTGCAGCGTCTCCATCGTTAGCGTATTGAAATCTACCTTTGCGTTGAGAAAACCACCTGCAGCCGTCACAGTAACCAGCTTTTTGTTACCTGCTATGCCCTCGTCAACAGCTTGGGCTACTTTTGAAGCGATTTCTTGTGGTTTATCACTAAGAAGACGAGCAAAACGAAACACAGGTAATGCAAAGCGCCCCATCTTTGGATCTTTAGGTTTTTCAAGATTATCATAGATGAAGTCGGGGTCGAATACCTGATAGTGACCTATTTCCTCATACTTTTCGGGATAGCATTTTTGGAATGCATCAGCGATGATGTTAGCGAAATGCTGTTTGAACTTATCCTTGCTCACAACATTCAAATCCAATTTGAATTTACTACTCTAACTATCCAAGTAGAGGGTGACAATCTTTTCACATACTACTCATTTTTATCAACCCACACTAACTTGAATCATGTCAACATATCTGAGAGCCGAAGCAATGTCAAGACGATCTGTGTTTTGGCTTAACAGAGGTGGTAACTCGTTATCGGTTTCTTCTATATGAAAACGAAATATATGTAAGTACTTGTCATTCATTACAGTGCTCTCCGAACTTTACTCAGGAATTGACCAACATTTGTAAATGACGCTCGTGTTGTTCGAGAATCCCGTATCAAAGACACTAACTTCGACCCTATCACGACCCCATTGGCATATCGACAGAGATGTCTGGCCGATTGTGGCGACGAAACCCCAAAACCGGCCACAAATGGTTTGTTCAACATCGCTGCCAGGCGCGTTAGATATTTATCAGTAGCTCGTCCGAATTCTGTGCGAGCACCTGTTACTCCAGTGACTGTAACAGCATATACCAAATCGGTAGAGTTTTTGTCGATTAACTCAATTCGGGTTAAAGAAGATGTTGGGGCTACCAGAAATACTGCTGACAGATCGTTGTTGCGTATGTTGGCACAGTAGGATTTAGCTTCATCGACAGGTAAATCAGGGATAATAAGGCCATCTACACCAGCTGAGGAAGCATCGCGCAAGAATCGTTCTTCGCCATAGCTCCAGATAGGGTTGTAGTAGCCCATAAGAACGATAGGTACATCAACATTAACCCTCAATTGTTTTACACCGTCAAGTATCTGTAGCAAATCGACTCCGTTTTTCAAAGCCAGATGGGAGCTGTACTGAATTAGTGGTCCGTCTGCCAGTGGATCTGAAAACGGCATCCCAAGTTCAACTATGTCTGCACCACTGTCAACTGCTACGCGAACGTACTCAAGCGAAGTTGAGATATCCGGATAGCCCGCCGTAAAAAATGGCACTAACAGCTTAGTGTTACCCAGATTTTGCAGTTGAGAGCGAATGCGATTTGTCACGACATCTCTTCCTGCTCTTTGATTATGCCCATATCCTTATCCCCGCGACCTGAGAAACAAACTACGACTCTCTGATTTCGATGAAATCTATTGCGGGCTTTTATAAGATAAGCCAGAGCATGAGCTGTCTCAAGAGCTGGGATGATTCCCTCGAGTTGAGACACTATCTTGAACGCCCGAAGAGCTTGCCGGTCGGTGACAGACTCGTATTCTACACGGCCGATGTCGTGAAGATAGGAATGCTCCGGGCCTACTCCTGGATAATCAAGCCCAGCAGAAACTGAGTGTGGCAGGATTACCTGGCCGTTTTTGTCATACATGAGATAACTGTATGATCCGTGTAACACCCCCGGTTTACCCTGAGTGAGAGTCGCAGCGTGCTTGCCTGACCTTAATCCTAACCCAGCTGCTTCAACCCCAATCAATTCGACACTTGAATCATTCTTAAAAGCATTAAAGATACCAATAGCGTTCGATCCACCTCCCACGCAAGCAACTATACTATTCGGTAGTCCTCCCCATAACTGTTTGCATTGGCGTTTTGTCTCTTTCCCGATTACAGACTGAAACTCGCGCACGATCATCGGGTACGGATGAGGACCGACTACTGAACCTATTATATAGAAGGTGCTCCGTACATTAGTTACCCAGTCGCGAAGAGCTTCACTGGTGGCATCCTTGAGAGTTTGGGAGCCGCTCGTCACCGGTATAACTTCAGCCCCAAGCAAGCGCATTTTATCGACATTCGGGGCTTGACGTTTTATATCTTCAGCACCCATGTAAACTACGCACTCCATACCAAATCGAGCACAGACAGTGGCTGTGGCTAATCCATGCTGCCCGGCGCCGGTCTCTGCAATGATTCGTCGCTTTCCCATGTGGCGCGCAAGTAGAATCTGACCAACAGTATTGTTTATCTTATGTGCCCCGGTATGATTGAGGTCTTCTCGTTTGAAATAAATAGATACACCTCCGAGATGCTCACTGAACCGCTCTGCATAGTAGAGTGGTGTAGGACGACCTATGTAGGAAGTTTGGAAGTCGCGAAGCTCTGATTTGAATTTCTTCTCCGTGCGAATTGTATGGAAACATTCTTCCAACTCATCAAGCGCATAGACAACTGTCTCTGGCACATAACGACCGCCATAGTTTCCAAAGCGACCCTTGTTGTTCGGAGTTTTCCTACTTCTTTGAGCCATATCGCAGCCTGTTACAGAGTGAGAAAAAATCTCGAAGTTTCGTTTCTGATTTGATTCCGGGAGATGATTCCACCCCTGAATTAACATCAATCACCAGTGGTGAGAAACGCTTGATTCCTTCTTTAACGTTATTGGAACAAATTCCCCCCGCCAGAACCAAGTTAGGAATTTTTCTTGGGGGAACGATTCCCCAATTAAATCTCTGTCCGGTTCCCCCCGACTGACTGGTCGTCTTGTTGTCAAGAAGTACCAGGTCAGCATGACTGGTCATAACACGTTCATAGTCTTTTTGAGTCTCAACATGGAAAGCTTCAATCACCTTAAATCCTTCTTTTCGGACAATATCAATATCCTTTATTGAATAGCTACCATGTAGCTGAACATAGTCCAGTTGTAGCCGACAGGCAACTCTCAACACAGCATCTGGCTTGAGGTCTACGAATACCCCTGTCCGTCTCACTGTAGGTAGCACTGCTGAGATAATAGACTTTGCAATACTCTGGCTAACCAAGCGAGGAGATTTTCGGTAGAAGATCATACCAATTATATCACATCCTAAACGAACTGCTAAGGCAGCGTCTTTAGGTCGAGTCAGTCCGCAAACTTTTACTTCAAAGAACTTCATTCTCCCCTCAATAACTTCAGACAAGAGACAGGGTCATCAGCTGTCATCAATGCCTCTCCAACAAGGAAGCAATTGAATCCGACTGCGTGAAGCCGCTTGATATCTTCGGGTGCAGCTATTCCAGATTCGGCAACTTTTATTATTCCCTCGGGAATAAGCTGTCCCAACTCCTCCGAGGTCTTCAAGGTGACGCTGAAATCATCCAGATTGCGATTGTTGATACCGATAATCTTCGCACCACAGTCAACGGCTAAAGTGATTTCATTGGCGTTATGTACCTCTACCAGACAATCCAATCCAATGGAATCTGCAACGCTCAAGTGTTCCTTTAGCAATGAGCGGTTAAGTAATTTTACTATCAACAGGATAGC
>QNAG01000071.1 GCA_003641415.1 Candidatus Zixiibacteriota bacterium
AGAAGTCTTCCAGAGCACGAGTCCCGGAACCGTCATTGCAGAAGTCCTCAAGCGAATCAATCATAGTGGTGCCGGCATCAAGGGTCAGCCAGTAGTCAACCCAGGTAATCGCCGTAACTCCCGGAGCCTGCTGGATAGTGTAGGTAACCGTATGATTCGGGGCTTCAACTGTATCATTCGTGACTGGCGCAGTGTACGTGATGTACGGCTGAACCAGGTCAAGGTTGATCTGGATAGTGGTGTCGTTGCCCGAGTTATCGGAGAACGTCAGCCACAGCTCGTCACCAGCGGCGCAAGCGCCAGCCGGAACTGTGAAATAGGCGCCGGTAGCGGAGGCGTTGTCATAGTCGTTTAAGCGACTATCATTGCGCCAGTTCCAGATACCATTGGCTTCCGGAAGGACATAGCTCTCGTCGCCACCCGCCTCAACAAAGTCCCAAGTCGGGTTGCTGGTACGTTCCATGTACTCAAGTTGATTATCAAGACCAATCCAGACTGTATCTTCGTCAGCGCCGATAGTATTGTCACCACTGCCATAAGTCTGGCTGAATGTAATACCCAAGTTGCCGCCGTCGGCTGTATTACCAGCACCCGGAGGAGTCGTATCCCAGAACTCGAGCGTATCGGAGTGCGGACTCAGGCCAGCCTGGTTCCAGGCACGGATCATGAACCAAACATGAGTGCTGTCTGTAAACGGCGTCTGAATGCCGTCAGCAGTGTAACGGTCAAACTGTGCCGGTAGAGTCACGGTCGCTTCCTGATACTGCAGGTAATCGGCCGCGTCAATTTCAGCAATCTCTACAAAGTCAGTGTTCGGGTTCTCGGGCTTATTGTCATAAGCATACACGTAGTACTTAATGGCTCGATCAACCTTGTTCCACTTGAAGGCGATTGACTTGGTGTTCCAGTCAGCCCGCCAACCGGTAGGTTCATTGCATGCCCAACCGGTTACCGCTACTGGCGGAACAGGATCGATCTCGGTGTAGAACTCTATGCAACCCTCGGCCCAATCGCTATAAATATCATCAGCGTCAGAGAAGACTTTATAGCAGACTTCATATTTGTGGCTCAACTCCAGATCATCACGCGGTATGATAGTCAGGACACTACCTGCGACTGCACTGTCAAACGCGACAGGATAATCAACAAACCCCTCTGTGATATCAGTAAGTGTAAGTGTACCATAAATCGGGTCGATGATCGGAGTCATATTGAAGGTCAACGTAATCGGATCTCCGATTTGGAAATCGATAAACACGCCCGGTGAAGTTTCAACATTGGTGGCCATCAGCTTGATGCCGTCCATTGTTGTGAACGTCAGCCAGCCGAAAATGGCTTCATCGAGCAGGCAACCGGATTTCGCCTTCGCATAGTTAATGCGCAGGGTGTAATCGGTTCCTGTTTTGAGAGCCATACGCGGGTCGATTGTTAAAATCGAGTCGTTACTGCTCCAGGCATATTCAAACTGAGTATTATTGCCGTCATCAAGCAGTGCGCAATCAAATGTAAGGGTATCCATTGGCTCCGAGAACCAGATAACCAGGTCGGAGTCGTTGTGGAACGGCACGTCCTTCTTGAAACTGCGATCCAGAACAACCGGCAGACTGCGGCAATCAATGATATCATAGATATCCGGTACTGTTACAGTTCTGTCACACATCAGATAGATAGTGGTGTCGAACTGTTGGTATGATGTATCACCATAAGCAAAGGCAGGGATTGTCAGCATCACCGAGTCATTATATACCGGCAGACCGGTGAAGGTATAGTAACCTTCAGGGGAAGTCCAGGTAGGGAAACTACGAGGTGCAAAACCAAGGTCTTCCGGATAGGTGATGATAACTTCAATGTCACCAATTGCTGAAATTGGATGGTGATCCCCTTGAAGAGCTTCGCCAGTCGAAATGTCCTTAGGTGACACGTATCCCCACTCATCCGCAGTGTCCGGCACGGCGGAATAAAGCCGACCTGTGACGGTAGCAGCTTTTTCGTACATGTAGACATCAGGGCCACAAACACCGGTGGTGTAGCGATATTCATATTCACCGGAGGGAACGGCGTCAATATCATCCTTGAGTTGATCAAGGGTAGGTATTGTTGCGGTATAGTGGGTTTCCATGTAGCTCAGTTCAGCTTGCAGAGCTTGTGAACTGCCATCCTCATGTTTGGCAGTTCCATCAACTGTCTCCTCTACCTGAGGAACATACTTGAAAGTCAGAGCGTAATCGCCCGATGCCAGCGGTCCCGGGATGAGGAAATAACCCATCTCGTCGGTGACCACACTGTCACGGACTTCGTCGCTCATCCAATAGACCCAGACATCGGCGCCAATAGCGCCTTCGGCGCAATAGCCCGCATTTTTATAGACAACGCCTTCAATAGAGCCGACTACCTTGTCGACAACGGGGTTGTCTTCGATGGTTGTATCGTCACAACCGACGAATGAGAATCCTACAATGCCGATCAACAAAGTCAGCATCAACAGGAATTTCGAGTTTCGCTTCATGCTCAAACTCTCCTTGATAAAATTGGTTAGTATAGTGTTTCTCATATTTTGTTTCACTTGCTCCCGCAGTGATTATGGAATGCGAGGTTGATTTGCGGGAGCGTCATCAGAACCTCAGGGGCAACGCCCTCCCTTCGAGTTTTCTCAGTTACCTCCTTGTTTCCTTTGTTATTTATGATATTCATAAGTTCTATATTTATATTCTCTTCACATTCTCTTATCGTCTTTTGTTGCCATGTTCTAAACCTATATCACATAACATATTTAGAACAATAATAATATCCCAAAGTGGTCACCAACATAAAAATCGTCTCACATGCTGTCAAGAAAAAAAAAGGATAAACATATTCAGTCTAAAATTCTGACCTGACAGCTGTGTGTCAAGCCGTCAGGCGGCTTGACCTACATGGCTTTAATATCATCATTACATCTGTTGTCTTCCACCCTTAGAGGGGTTGTCCCAAAAGACACTGTTCACTTTCCGTGTAGGCGCTGTTCACTTTTCGCACAGGCGCTGTTCACTTTCCGCGTAGGCGCTGTTCACTTTCCGCGTAGGCTGGGGGCTTGTCTCCCAGCGTGTGAAGGGGCAGACGAGGGCGTTTGCCGCCCACGGGACGGTGGACACAAGGCCCGTCACTACGCGAAGTTAGCGGTAGCAATCTTACCCCTTCATTGCGATAAGCGATGAACCACTTCTGGAGCAGCCTCTTATTAGGATAACAAACAAATGCTTCTCCTCTCAATATACAAGCGAAAAACTAACAACGCCTCTATGCAAAAGCAACAAAAAAACATGAGATTTTCCGGGGTTGGCTCAAGAGAGATGTACAGTGTGGGTGATATACTCCATATTCAATCCACACTGCTGATTTTGATAACGATAATGATTTTGATATTGTCGTATCCAATTCTTTCAGCGACAATGTTACTGTGTTACTGAACGATGGTGATGGATATTTTTCAGTCAAAACGGAATATGAAACCGGGGGAAGGTCCTGGACTGTATATTCTGCAGATTTTGATGGGGATGGTTTTCTGGATTTCGCAGTCCCTGAAAGTGATTCAGACTCTTTATGTGTATTCATGAATAATACTGATGGGACTTTTACTACTGCGGTGAAATACGCAACAGGAGATAGTCCACAAGGGCTTTATGCCATAGACTTTGATGGTGACAGTACCAATATTATCTTCTCCACAATAGATTTCTGATCTTTCTTCTAATGAATAGAATCAAAAGTAAAACAATTTCAACCCGGTTGACATAATCTCCGACGCTGAGGCCGATACTGCCATGCAGGCTGCAGTCGATCTGGGCAAAAAGGTGATCGACTGGCTGGTAAATCATCCGAGACTCCTTAAGTAAGGTGGAACCTCATATCAAATAGAAAAGGAACCGAGAGAGTTTTTCATATGAACATCATTTGCCGTTGCTGTCTGATTATCAATTGACAGAGACATTCGCTACTTCTGACCTAAAACAGAAAAAGTAGTGTTGCCATACTTGCGCTGCTGAAGGATAGGAAAATCGTGGAATTTGATTTTTTTAGTCTCTGATGTATCATGTTGGCAAATAATAATTCCCTCTTTCGCTGATAAGGGGTTTTCACCAAGGATGGACAGTGTTTTGTCAATCAGTCCCTGGTACTGTGGCGGCGCCATCATTATAATATCGTACAACTCGTTGTTTAGTGCGAGTCGCTTTACTGAATCAAAAACATTTTCACAACGACAGAACAGTTTCTTATCGACTCCATACTGCTTCGCCATAGCATTGATTGCCATAGCTAATTGTGGTTCCTGTTCGATCCCAACGGCAGTTGCTGCTCCTCTCGAAACAGCCTCAAACAAATACGAACCCGTACCGCTAAACAAATCAAGATATTTGGCGCCATCGAGATAAGGACCTAGGAAATCAAAGATTGCCCGTCGCAGGCGCGTAAGGGGCGGTCGGGTGATTCCCAGGTCGGGAACAACAATGCGAGAGCCTTTGAGTATTCCGGCTATTACCTGGAATTCAAGAGTTTTGTGCTTCTTTCTACTCATGCTACAATGTGCAACAGATGAACATCATATACAATTATAGACTTGTAAATGAACTAAGGAAAGATGTTTCGAACACCGATGAAATAAAAGGGGTGATTTTTGTTGAAACTGCTGCTTTAATGCAGCACTAATATGAGGTGCAATTTATAATGAGTCCCGATATCGAATCAGCCTTGCCCAACCTTGATCATCTCGAGGAGTTGCTTACTCGTAAGGGATATAGCGCCATCTGTGGTATAGACGAAGTTGGTCGCGGCCCTCTGGCAGGACCAGTAGTCGCTGCTGCGGTTATTCTCCCATATGATGTTGAAATCGCTGGTCTGGACGACTCTAAAAAACTTACCCCTTTGCAACGAGAGCGAGTCTTTGAAAAGATTGCGAATTTGGGTTTAATCTGTGCGGTAGGCGCTATTGATAATGAAGATATTGATCGTATGAATATCCACCGCGCCTCTCTGATGGCCATGCGTAAAGCTGTAAAGGACCTGTCGCAAACTCCGGATTTCATACTTGTAGATGGGAAATTTGCAGTACCCAATATCAGTCAGCCACAGTTCGCTGTGGTATCTGGTGATTCCCGCTGTCGGTGTATTGCGGCGGCATCGGTAGTCGCTAAAGTAACACGGGACCGCATCATGGAAAAGATGCAGTCTCTTTACCCATCATTTTCGTTCTCCAAACATAAAGGATATCCAACCCCGACTCATTTGGAAGAGTTGAAATTACACGGCCCTTGCGAGATTCACCGCAAATCATTCAAACCTGTGGCTGACCTGCTGAAAGAATATGCCCTCGTCTAAAAACGATCCTTCAGGGGCAAAGAACCGTGTGCAAACGGGTCGTGATTTTGAAAAAGTAGCTGCTCATTTCTTTGAAAACAGCGGATTCAGGATTCTTGAATATAACTGGCACGATGGTCCCCGAGAGATTGACCTTATCATTCAACGTAATGATTTAATCGTTTTTGTAGAAGTGAAATCATCTTCAACGGGAAAGTTTGGACACCCGGTAGAGAGAGTCAATAAACGGAAAAAAGACAATCTGGCGCAGGCCGCTCAACGATACCTGATTGATAATAATATCCATGGATGTGATCTTCGGTTTGATGTCGTAACTTTCATCAACGGTCAACTGGAACACTTTCCCAACGCATTTTCGGTTGAGGAGTAGTTCATCGCTGTTTATCGAGTGAGTCTTGCGGCTTGCTGGGCGACCGTTCATACTCAAGTCTCAAATCGCAAAGTGAATCAACAAAGTAGCTTACTTGGCGGGCAAACTGTTCATATTTCTCCGGTTCATCAGAATACAATTGGAGGTACTGTTGTATCTCATCGATTGAAAGCCCGGACTTGCTGAGAATGGAGTCACGCATTGAGAGAAAGATTTCTGGTTTATCCTGGAATCGAACGCTAATATACCACACACGGGCTGTAACAAGAGCATTCTCCCGAGTAAGTTTGCTGAACTTCTCCTCTTGCCAATGAGTATAGTAATTGTAACCAAACCACGCTGCTGTCAGGATTACTAACGGAATCAAACGTTTAACCCAGATCAAATTTCCTACCTGCTTTCCATGCATTCAACTTCCAGTTGCTGTCAAGCTTACATTTGTGTAAACTATTGATCTTATTGGTACTGGTCAAGGCGATATGTTATGAAGTTTAGTTATCCTGTGCAGCGACGCAAAAGCCGTACTGTTAAAATCGGTGATGTCATCATCGGTGGTGGTTTTCCAATCGCTATCCAGTCTATGACAAACACCGACACACGCGATGTTAAAGCAACTGTCAAACAGATCAGAGAACTTTCCGAGGTGGGTTGCGAAATTGTGCGGCTATCGGTTCTGAATGAAGGTGCGGCCGCTTGTCTGAAAGATATCAGGAAAAAGGTCAGCTGTCCACTGGTGGCTGATATTCACTTCCAGTACAAACTTGCTCTTCAGGCAATCGCAGCGGGGTTTGACAAGATTAGAATTAATCCGGGTAACATAGGCGCAGAATGGAAAGTGCGTGAAGTTACCCAGGCTGCCAGGGATGCCGGTGTCCCAATTAGAATCGGTGTCAACTCCGGTTCACTTCCAAAAGATCTGCTGAAACAATATGGTCATGATAACCCCGAGGTGTTCTCAGCGGCAGCTTTGCGGGAAATAGCAGTTTTGGAAGACATGAATTTTACAGACATTGTTGTCTCTGTCAAATCCAGCAGCACCAGCGTTTCGTTTTGGGCATATCAACTGCTCGGCGCACAGTGCGATTATCCATTGCATATTGGCATCACTGAAGCTGGCACTCTTGACACCGGAACGGTAAAATCGGCTGTTGGTATCGGCGCCATGCTCCTGACAGGAATCGGAGATACGCTTCGAGTGTCGTTATCTGCTGATCCAATCCACGAAGTGCGAGTAGCCAAACAGATTTTATCATCATGCGCCTTAAGAACTGACGGCGTAGAAGTCATCGCGTGCCCCACCTGCGGCCGCTGCCAGATAGACATGATTCCGTTGGCCGAGGCAATTGAGCGAAAAACACGCAATATCAAGACACCGCTCAAGGTGGCAGTAATGGGATGTGTGGTTAATGGACCGGGTGAGGCAAAAGCTGCTGATGTCGGTATTGCCGGCGGTGAGGGTAAAGGGCTTCTTATAAAAAAGGGCGAAATTATCAGAACCGTACCAGAAGCTGAACTCGAAACTGCGTTGTTAGACGAGATCGAAGCCATGACCGGCGAGAAACCAGAACGTTGAACGAACTACAAGACTGATCAGTCTTTGCGACTGCGTTCGAGCACCTTGGAATAGTTTGAGAAATCCTCCAGTACCTTTCCGGTGCCGCGGACGACACAAGTAAGGGGGTCTTCAGCAATATTAACCGGCAGGTTGGTTTCCTGACGAAGGCGCTTGTCAAACCCTCGCAGTAGCGCTCCGCCGCCGGTAAGAATAATCCCGCGTTCGAGAATATCCGAAGCCAGCTCGGGGGGAGTTTGTTCGAGTGCCTGACGGACTGCTTCAACGATAATATCAATCGTCTCAACCAAAGCCTCACGCACCTGAACTGAAGACAGCTTAAGATTCTTCGGAACTCCAGCCACCAGATCGCGTCCCTTGACTTCCATGGAAAGCTCTTTTTCCATAGGAAAAGCCGAGCCAATCTGCAACTTGATATGTTCAGCGGTTAGTTCACCAATGAGAAGATTGTAGTTTTTCTTCAGGTACTGGATTATCGTCTCATTCATTTCATCACCGGCGACACGAATCGAAGTATCATTGACAATGCCATTTAATGCGATGACTGCAATCTCCGATGTTCCCCCGCCAACATCAATGACCATTGAACCCGATGGCTGCTCGACAGGCAAACCAACCCCGATAGCAGCTGCCATCGGCTCCTGAAGCAGGTAAACTTCACGGGCTCCCGCATTCTCGGCAGAATCACGCACCGCTCGTTTTTCGACCTCGGTTATTCCGGAAGGGACACAGATCACCACACGGGGTTTCATCAGGTATTTATGTTTGACGACCCGACGGATAAAGTCGGCTATCAGTTTCTCGGAAATTTCAAAATCGGCAATCACACCATCCTTGAGAGGACGGATAGCAGCTATACTGCCGGGTGTACGACCAGTCATTTCCTTGGCAGCCGATCCGATAGCGAGAACTTTGCCTGTCGACTTCTCGATAGCAACGACCGATGGCTCATTGAGTACTATCCCCTGATTACGAACATACACAAGAGTATTTGCTGTCCCAAGGTCTATGCCGATATCGTTGGAAAGAGTATCAAAAAGTCCCACACTTTATCCTTTTACAAGTCTTGTCACAAAATGGCAACTATGTTGCTTATCGTAAGTCAACGCGTTTTAGTTTACTGTCTAACTCCTTGTAGAGCAATAAAAAACTGAAAAAGTGGGGAAACATGGCTTCAAAAAGCGGACATATTGAAAATACCCTTTTAACATCCAACGATACCTGCATGCAATTGTTCTTGCTCAGATTTACAGATTTAACCATCATTTACAAATACTGATTTCATGGTTGTTATAGCTAATTTAATAGCATAGTTTACACAAAATATTTTAAGGATATTGATGATACAACAGATTATATCAATACTGCGACAATGGCACTCGGATATACGTCACACAGGATATATCTATATGATGCTTGTTGCCCTGGTAGTCGGACTTTTGGGCGGTTTATGCTCTGTCGGATTCAGGGAACTGATACATTTTGGCCAGCTTGGTGTTTGGTGGCAAAGCAACAACCTGGTGGAACATATTCGTCAGTTACCATGGTGGTGGAAAATAGGGGTGCCCACTTTCGGGGGGCTTTGTGTAGGTCTCATTACCTACTACTTCGCCCGTGAAGCCAAGGGTCATGGCGTACCGGAAGTTATCGAAGCAGTAGCGCTGCGAGGTGGCCGCATCCGTCCTCGAGTGGTTATTGCAAAAATGGTGGCTTCTGGCATCTGTATTGCAACTGGTGGGTCTGTTGGACGAGAGGGTCCAATTGTCCAAATAGGCTCATCGCTCGGGTCAACAATTGGTCAATGGCTAAAAATTGATGAACGCCGTCTGCGAACTCTGGTAGGTTGTGGCGCAGCAGCTGGTATTGCGGCAACCTTTAACGCTCCAGTAGCTGGTGCGCTCTTTGCGGCTGAAATCATTCTAAGCGATTTTGGTGTATCCCAATTCTCACCGATAGTGATTTCATCTGTTAGCGCTACTGTTGTAAGTCAGTATTTCATCGGTAACTTTCCAGCATTTGAAGTTTCAGCTCACAGTCTTGTGAGTCCATTTGAACTTTTTGCTTATGTGGCTCTTGGAATAGTGGCGGGCTTTATGGCAATTACATTTATCAAAACACTATATGGATTTGAAGATATTTTCGACAATCTTTCTCTTTACCCACCTCTCAAAACTGTAATCGGTGGAGCTGTTATCGGCTTGATTGCTTTGTTATTCCCGCAAGCCCTGGGAGTTGGTTATGAAACAATTAACGAGGCCTTGAGCGGGAATATGCTGTTATGGCTGCTCGCCGTCTTGATTGTTGTAAAGATATTTGCGGTGTCAATTACTCTTGGTTCAGGCGGTTCGGGTGGAATTTTCGCTCCCTCTCTGTTTATTGGCGCTATGGCAGGTGGTGTCATCGGAGTTCTGGTTAATAATTTCTGGCCTGATGCTGTAGCTAGTCCTGGGGCATATTCTCTTGTTGGTATGGCAGCAGTGGTGGCAGCCACCACAAAGGCCCCGCTCACAGCAATACTGATTGTTTTCGAGCTGACCAACGATTACAAAATTATACTTCCATTGATGATTAGTTGCATAATAGCCACTCTTATAACAACGCAATTTCAAAAGGGATCGATATATACGATTAAGCTATTGCGCCGCGGAATAGACATCCATAAGGGACAATCATTAGATGTGCTGAAGGATCAAAAAGTCAGTGACATCATGCGAACAGAATTCTCAACCGTCCCAGTCAATGCGCCGCTGATGTCTATCGTTTCACGGTTTGTAGATCAACCTGGCAATTCCATTTTTGTAATTGACCATAGAAAAAAGTTGCGTGGTCTTATTACGCTGGACACTATACGTCCTGTAATCTCTGACACACAAACTTTAGAAAGTTTAGCGATAGCAAAAGACATTATGATAGAGCATGGTTTCCCTATCTTCAAACCTGATGAAAGCCTCGCTAATGTTATGAAACGTTTATCTTGCCACATTTATGAAGCTCCTGTGGTACATAACGGCGAGATTGTAGGGAGTATCTGGCCAGATGATCTTATTACACAATATAATACCGAGTTGTTTAAGCGTGACATGGTTTCCGGGATGGTTTCCTCAATCAATACTACCACACAACAGACATCTATTCCAGGTGTCAGCAACTTGCAATTAGCCGAGATTGCGATCCCATACCGCTTTGTCGGACATACAATTGCGGATTTAAACATTCGAAAGCGTTTGGATGTTACTATTCTTATCATAAAGCGAAAAGTTCATGGTGAAGATAAATTGGTAGACACTATTCCCACTGCGGATACTGAATTTAAAACAGGGGATGTTGTACTCGTAATGGGTCCGAAACCGGGACTTGCAAAATTCGAGCGGGGTTGAGTAACTGTCATTATGTGACAGTGTCTTTATTATTCAATATCATCCGGCCGCTTACCCTCAATAAATCTGGCTTAACAGGGTGTTGAAAAACTCAAAAACGGAAGACGATATGTCGACTGCTTTATATGACTTGTCATTCCTGCGAAGGGGCATGTTGATAAACCCAAGTCAGCGTCACTATGGGGACAGAGACAAACCCCGTCGCTACGCGAGAGGGGATTGAAATCCCGCGTAATGGGCAGTTTTACGTCGCCCGTTCTCAAAACCGCACTCTCAACAAACTTGCACTTAGGATACTTTTTCAACAAGCCCGAAGGCAGGGAATCCAGATATCATTATTGTCTGTACACTGGTTCTAGCTTTCGCGGGGATGACATGCATGTTAGCAAAGGAGCATAAAAGATCACTTTTTCAACAGCCTGTTAGGCTCAACAAGTGGTTTCATTTCAAGTGTTCAGTACACAAAAAAAGCCCGCCGGCACTAAGCCGGCGGGTTTCTATTCTCAGCAGAAAATTAACTTACTGGTGGGCAGGTTCATCGCCACCACTGAACAAATAACCAACCAGACGGGTCAGATCAGCAACGTTAGGAGTGTCGCCACTAGCGTCAACATCAGCAGCCTCAATCACCAGCGGAGCAGGTCCACCAGTGAACAGGTAAGCTACCATAAAGGTAACATCTGCAACATCGACACTACCGTCAAGATTGAGATCGCCGGAAACGTGACCGCGCATATCGATTGATCCGGTAAACGGACCGCCTTCATCGTAGGTCACATCAAAGAATGACTCAACCCAATCCCAAACAAGGCCACCTTGGCGGACTTCCTCACAGAGGACGAAATCCTTCTGGTCGTAGGTCACCTTGAGGGCATCGCCAGTTAACGGATAAGGAGCGGCGACTACTTCCGTAGTGACAGCCAGAGCACAGCCGTCGAGATTCATCCCGACATTCGTCATTGTGTTGACATCAACACCAGCCGCTTCACTTGTAAGATAGATATATCCGTCGACCGGATTAATGGAGAATTTCACAGCAGTGTAAATAGTGTCCGGAACAGCCATCCAGGTAAGTGGCGGTTCGCCAAGGCTGATGCAATAGTCCTCAACCTCGCCCCAGGAATACACACCACACGGACCCGGAGTTGTACTGTAGGCCAGACGGACACGCATACGGGTAGTACCCGGCTCGGCATCCATCGGTACATCGATTGTACCGGAGTACGGACCATAGCCAGCACCCGGGTTTAGAGATGCCATTTCGCCAGGATCGTCAAAGTCCATATCCTGGTTCCAGTCAACATAGACAGCGCCGGTATCGGAGGAGTAACCACCGTTAACTGTAATGCTGATCGGGTAGCTGCCGCCAGCTTCCATCGTAGCACACAGAGCAGTGTAGTCACCATAATTGTCACAACCAG
>QNAG01000072.1 GCA_003641415.1 Candidatus Zixiibacteriota bacterium
AGAACTGTTATCTCCAAGCAGTATAAACTTTAGAAATAATAAAGATACCAGACTGTATCCAACACAGAGTACCTTAGAGAACTTTCCCGAATACATTATCATCACTGATACATCTCTTAGGGGACCCTGTAATCGTCTGGCAGCATACAAGAACTCTACCGGAGTTATTACTGCAACAGTGATGATTGACAGCATCCTCTCAGCCCGTAGTGGGCGAGATGATGCTGAAAAAATGCGCGAGTTTCTCAAGGAATTCCACAATGCTGGAGGACAGTATGTTCTTCTGGCTGGAGATGAAGCCATATTACCGGTTCGCTATGCTTATCATTCTTCAACGTCAATTGAAATTGCCCTGGATCGTCTACAATTATGCGATCTTTATTTCGCCGATCTCACTGGCGATTGGAATGCAGATGGAGACAACGTCTGGGGAGAACCATACTGCGACGACCCCGATATCATAGCCGAGCTTCGGGTTGGCCGGTTGCCTTTTAACAGTTCTGAAGAAATATCAGCCTATGTCGACAAGCTTATTATTTATGAAACCAACCCCGGAGATGGAAATCCTTCTTACTTGGAGAAAGCCTTCTTTTTCTCCTCTGATGAAATGCGAGATTACTCTAATGGTGGGCAGCACGGGAGAATTGTTCAAGCATATCCGGATTGGTTTGAAATTGATACCACTCTTGCTGTCGAGGCATCCAGTGGTGATGATCCGAACCCATACAATGTACCGGCCTTCCAATTGATCGACGACCTTTCTGAAGGGTTCGGTATAGTCAACATAATTGCTCATGGTTGCCATACAGCCTTTGAAGTGCGAACTTCAGGATATAACAATTGGCCCAAGTCATATTTTTATAGCGGAGATCCCGGCAATGATCACGGAAATTTTGACAGCCTTGCTCATAATAATAGGGCTTCATTGTACTATTCGCTGGCTTGTGATGGAGCTGCGTTTGATAAAGATCAACCGCCACTCAATCTGTCGGGGTATCCCCTTTGCTCACAACTTCTTGCATTGCCAAGTGCGGGAGCAGTGTGCCTTATTGGACAATCCCGATGGGGCTGGGTGGGAAGCAGCCACTATCTGCAAAAAACGTTCTTTGATTCGCTCTTTGCTCATCCTGAGCTTCCGGTTGTGGATGCTGTGAATGCGGCCAAACAGAAGTATTACTACTACCGTGACCTTATCTATGGTCAGAATTACCTGGGAGACCCCACACTTAGAATTTATACATCAGTGCCTGAACAGATGAAACTTACTGTTGAGGAGATTCAATCAGGTCTGAAAGTTACAGTTTCCTGCAATGAGTCACCTGTAGATAGTTGTCTGGTAACACTCAGTTGCGATGGTGATTTTATTGAAAGGGTACAAACTGATATTGATGGTTATGGTATCTTCTCTTCAAACCTTGCTTTGGGGACACAATACACTATTGCTGCTGTCAGGGTTGGCTATACAGTAACTAGGCTTTCTTACACACCTTCAATCACAACTGATGTCAACAGTGACGAAAACTCTCTGCCAGCCTCATTTGTACTAAGCCAGAATTACCCCAATCCATTCAACCCTACCACTTCAATCGAGTTTCATTTGCCTGTGCCTGCGACAGTAGAGCTGGCCGTTTTCAATGTGCTGGGGCAACAGGTCGCTACACTTGCCGAGGGGAAAAAGTCCCCCGGCAGTTACACTGTTACATGGGATGCTATTGATCAGTTCGGTCGGAAGAGCGGGTCGGGTGTATATTTCTACCGATTGATAACCGATAATTTCACTCGAACCCGTAAAATGTTGTTGGTGCGATAGTTTGTTACAGTCGGTCAAGAACTTCAGAGAATCTTCGAGCCATCATATCTGAAGCAAAGGGCTGAGCATAATCTGGTTGAAGTTGAACTAATAATTCTCCCCTGTGAAAGCGTTTGATTTGTTCTGCCAGGTATGACACCGCAGTATTTTCAGTATCATCGAAAAAACAATGGCCGTTGTTTGAAATATCTATCAGTCTGGCAATTTCACCGTTGGGCGGCACAGCCGCCAGGATAGGACGCCCCGAAGAAAGCATTGTGTAAATACGTCCAGTAGAGAAACCTTTCTCCCTGACGGAAGGTAGTCCAATGTACAGCAAAGAAGTCCGAGAGAGCAGTTTGATTGTTTCTTCACGTTTCTGAAAACCAAACAGCTCGAACTTGTCGATTAGATTGAACTCCTCAAGTTGAGCCTTTAGCCAATTACCATCATACGAACCCACCTGAATAACTTTCACTCTATCAAACAGGTCGTGGTGTGCTGTGCGCAGAGTATTGAGAACTCTTAGTAATGATCTGACCGGGTAAATATCATTCAGCGTCCCCAGTACACCGATCAAGTAGTCACCGCCTTGCTGTGGTGCGGTCCATTGTCGGGCAAGGTCGCAATCGAAGCTATTGTAGATGATATCCGTAGCGCCTGCGTATTCCCCAATAGACCCATTGATAGCTGTTATACCGGCAGCTTCGTTTCTGATTGAAGTCAACAGTTTCTGACCGCGCTTTATTCGGCGGGGTCGGGATGCGTAGAGGTCTTCGACACGGTAGGCGGTCCAATAGTCACGGAAATCTGCAACCCATGGTATGGAAAACTCTCTGGACAGTTTCCTAGCGACCAAGTGACTTGAAATCGGCGGTGAAGTAGATATTACAGCATGATATTTTCTATTTTCCAGCAGATCACGCCCCAGATTTATTGCTGGACGCACCCAACCTACTTTTGGATCAGGGAAGAACCTATCCGAGGCGGCTTTACCTCGTGCAATGGTTGACGCTTTGACTCGACGCATCCCGAAAATGTACATGAGCCTTTGGGGATCAAGGGAGCCCGCTCGATAGATTTTGCCGGAATCGAGACCCTCGAGCAACTCCGGCTCGTAGGCGCGATAAGCTACCGATTTCACTGTTAGAACATGGCAGTCCCAGCCAAACTCGGGCAGGTGTTTAAATAATGCTAAGGGACGACCTACACCAGCTCCACCAAGCGGGGGGAAATAATAACAAACAAGCAGAACACGGCGGTTACTCAAACTCGCACCTCTGCTACCAGTCGACGCATAAGTTCTATATGAATGCTCATGTTGTCCTCAAAGATTCCATGCTGACGGACTTTTTCAAGGTTGCGACTTCTCATAACTTTGTGGGGATCTTTTCCTTTAGCCAGATTGCCTATTACTGAACGAAGGCTCGAGGAATCATCCAGATTAAATAAATAGCCACTGTCGGCATTAAGCCACTCTCTAACACCAGGGATATCAGCCGCTACTGGAATAAGCCCCAGAGCCATAGCTTCAACCAATATTGTGGGGGATGAATCCGATATTGCCGCTGAGAGACAAACATCGAAACCCGCCATAAATGGTACAAACTCCTCGCGCGGTAATTTGTTGTAGTAGTGTATTCCACTCTCGGAAAGTGTTGACGCGTGGTTACGGAACTCAGACAGAAGCGAGCCATGAGCAGGAAAGGTTATCTCCACTTGTTTGTCATTAACCAATGGCGCAAGGGCATCAAGAATGAAACCGTTGTTGTAAACTGGCTCGTGCCCGCGTGGGACAATTATCCTCAGTGGTTTAGTCAACGTATAATCCTTTTTGTGATGCACTAAAGCTTTTTTCTC
This sequence comes from Candidatus Zixiibacteriota bacterium, assembly GCA_003641415.1. Taxonomy (GTDB): domain Bacteria; phylum Zixibacteria; class MSB-5A5; order GN15; family FEB-12; genus B120-G9. The sequence continues at coordinate 3,650 of QNAG01000072.1, forward strand.
TACTCCCCAACCGATAACCTCAACATATTTGAGAGACGCAAGAGAGACTGTCTTTTGAGCCAGGTATTTGGAATCAGCTACTACGCAGTTAGCTTTTTGAAGCGCTCGCTGAACTTTCTTGCGACGCAGGAACGACAGATTAGGCACTATAAGCACATCCGATCCCAGCACATGTAGCAGGGATGGAATGTTAGATCGTTGTCCCAACAGTGATGCCAGGAATCCATACCCCGAAGCAAAATGAGCATCGATGATATCCGGTTGAAAACGTCTCAGGAGAGCACGAGCACGAGGGACAGACAAAAGATAGTGCCGTGTAGACACTTCCCCGTGTTCTCTCAAATGAAAATGCAGCATGTGACCCCGTTCGACCGAAGCTACCAAAACATGGCAACCCTGTTGCCGGAGTTCTCCAGCGAAACGTTCAGTGTGAAAAGAGCGACTGTCGGCCAGAAGTAATATCTTCAGTGCGTCGGAACTCACAAAAGTTTTCCCAATCCCTTCAGGCGTTTCAGACAATTGTAATGGAAAGATACCCCCCCCCATTTCGCCTTGTAAAAACTCACACCTTTGACACCTTCAGGAGATGCTCCGAGGTTGAGATACCTGATTCCATCCTGGGCAGCGTTACGCGCAGCTATGTAAGGGATATATTTAGCCGGTTGAAGGAAAGAGTAAGTATCATCGAAATAAGCCTGCCAGTGAAGCAGATGATCACCCTCAACTATGAATATGTTCGAAGATACAGGGTGTCCGTCGTGTTCGCACCAGAACCATTGCATACGGTCGTCCCTGTCAGTTAATGATGCCAACTCAGAAAAGAATTCAGGTGTGTACTTGCTTTTTTGTTCTGTTCGCTGCTCAAACTTATGCACCAGATTGAGATGGCCGGATAAATGCAGGTCACTGTCAAATTGCTGGACCTCAATTCCTTCCTTCTCGGCTTTACGAATTTGTTGTCTGAGCTTTTTATCCGGTGGTTGCCAATCGGGATCGCTGATATCTACCAAATTAGTTTCACATGGCACGACGCTGAAGTGTTCGGAAGTGGGTAATAAAGATTTGAAATCGTAAATATGGATTTTGGCATAACCATAATCAGCCACCGCATTTAGAATCAGCCCGCCAACTGTCTCACGGTTGATTGAGTTGTCTCGCTTGGTGAAAAGCCCACCATAGCAACCGTTTGGCATGGATGCAAATCGGAGTAACGGACTCACGCCAAATTCTATGCCGGGCATTATTGCTACGACGTTTCCGGCATCTTCCGCTGTCCAGTAAACCGGCTTTCCTCCGAGTGATTTCCAAACGAAAGCAAACTCTGGCGAGGCCATGAACGAATCCGCTATCAGCGGCATAATAATGTCACCGGATAGATGTTCGGTCGGACATCTATAGATTCTCATTGATTGCGAACCACCAGCACTTTGCCCCGAGCCATGTTGCCATCTTCGTCTGTAAGGATAAAGATATAAACACCGGATGCAACCTTACGACCGTGGCTGTTTCGACCATTCCAGGAACTGTTGACAGGGAAATCAACAACCGGCTCTCCAGCTACCGTGTAAAGACGCACCGTCCCGGGTTTGTTGTAGTTAAACTCCATGCGATCACTGTCGGAACGAATCACAAATGGATTGGGTATGGCAGCTACAGAATCGAGAGCTATTGTTCGGTGCCTTATCCGTGATATCAGAATCGACATTCCGGCATCGGTAGCAACGAAAAGATCACCAGTCTTGCCGTTAAGAAACAGCCCTGAAATCCGGTCAGAGACAAGGTCGCAATTGTCAGTCGTGTAGGCTGTGACAACCGATGTTACAGCGTCACGATACGCCAGACCGGAGCTGGTTCCTATCCAGAGATTGCCCCGCCCATCGAAACTCATAGCGGTAATGTCAGGCCCAAGACCAGCCGGAAGATTTACATCGACAAAACGTTCAATACCGGGGTCCCATCGTGACAAACCAAAGTTAGTGCCAACCCAGGCATTTCCATGTGGGGAATAGCTTATTACATTGATTGTGTTAGAAATCAACGGGGAGTTCTCACGCGTATACTGGGTGCAGGAAGCACTAACTGAACCATCGGGTTCGTCGGTCAAATCACACAGGAACACGCCCGACCCTTCAGTACCGACCGCCAACTGATAGGGACTGCACCCTAATCCGGTAACAAGGTAATCAGTCAACCCTTCGGCAATACCAAATGAATCCCAGGCCGAACGGTCATCAAGCCGATCGAGCGGACAGACAGCTACAGGAGCGTTGTTGTAAGCGAGATAACAACTGGTATATATCCTCTTTCCGTCGGTGGCGATCCCTCTTGTAACTACATAATCATGGTCAACAGGGATACCAACGCAGGTTGAGTTATTGTCATCGTATTTTTTTGCTGAGTCGCCATCAATGCGCCACAAACCCTGTCCCCATGTTCCCGCCCAAACCGCACCGGTTGAATCCGTTATAAGACAAATAGCACCGTCACGGACATTGGTACCAGCATCTTCCCAAAACTCCCCATCAAAACGGGCATACAGGTTTAGCCCGAATCCTGCTACAATGTGGCCGTTGCCGTCCACTGTAACTTGCGTCACATTGTTATCGGGTATCCCTGTATGTTGGTATTCCTGCCAGGTTCCGGATTGCTCAGTAAAAATGTCCCCACTTGCAACTCCCACCCAACGACTGCCTTGCCAACTGGTGCCGGTAACCGGTGGTGAAGGAAGTCCATCTGTTGCAAGTATATCTGTGCCGCTGGAAGTAACAACACCTATTCCGGAAGAATAGTACACAAACATCGAGTCATTTTCTACGACGAGATCGTATAATCTTTGCCCCAAGGCAAAGGAAACCGCAACGAATGAGGTTTCAGGGGAAACAGCGTCAAGTCGGAACAAGCCATGTGACGTACCAACATAAATATCAGACTCGAAAACAGCTACAGCGGTGATGGTGTCTGATCCCAGCTCGGGGTAGTCGGAATAGGTGAAATGCGTCCAGGCTGAGGGTGGGTATAAGGAGCCGGAATTACTTTTATCCGCCATAACCAAACCAAACGAAGTGGCTACCCAGACCAGGTCACCATCGACGGCAATAGCATAAACAGATGGAAACGAATTAACAGTTGTCAACGGAAAGTGACCCTCAATTTGACCATCATCGTTGACTTTGGAAAACAGCACCAACCCGGAATCGGTTCCTACCCATAAGTCATTCCAATCGTCCTCGAGCGCTGTCAGTGCAAACAGTTCACCCTCAGACGGTAGAAAGACAAACTGTTGAGGGTTGTCCGGTTCAAATTTGATCAACCGGCCAAAGGCAGACAACCATATCTGTCCCGAGGCATCCAGCAGGATATCGGTAATATCGGTGGTACCTAACCCATCGGTATTAAGGAATGCTATTCCCGGTTCATCAGGGTTGTCGATAATCAGCAATCCGCCGGAAGTAGCGGCGTAAAGAGCATTATCGATTACGGTTAATCGTTGTACCTCTTTGAAGGATGTCCATGTGGTCCACTCATCATCAGCCACACTCGGGCAGGGAAACAACAGCACTAACAGAACCACAAAGAGCGCGGAATAAATCATAACCATCGAATACGAACAAGCAGCTTTTTTACTAAACATAGGATAATAAATATACATCCAATAATGCTTGTGAGCAAGAAAGAGAACTTCCCAACTATGTCTCCAATGCGGGTATAGGTCGAAAACCCGTCAAGAACTCCGATCCGACCGACCAGAGTTGCGACTTCGTACGGTTCCAATTGGTCTCTGATCCTGCCATAGCGGTCAACTATATAAGTCAGACCACTGTTGGCTGTGCGAGCCATCCAACATCGGTTCTCGACTGCTCTGGTAATGAAAATACTTGAATGCTGATGGATACCTACTGATCGTCCGAACCATGTATCGTTGGTGATGCCTACCATGAAATCAGCGCCGTCCAGAATCGATTGCCGTACAAACTCGGGGAAGGTGCACTCAAAACAGATCAACGCGCCATAAAGAAGTGAATCTAGTTCAAACAGAGTTGCCGAATCACCGGGATAGAAATCCGACCACCAGCGAACTCCCCAGTTGTCAATAAAGGTCAGATATTTGCGAAGAGCGCCCTTTTCCAAAAACGGCAGATAATCCTGATAAGGTACATGTTCGGAGAACGGCACGAGCTTTAACTTGTCGTGCCGATGTACTATTTGGCCGGACAAATCAAACTGGTAACACGAATTATGGTACCGGTGTTTTCCGCCAACTCTTGTTGCTGAAAGGGCGCCTATCAGATGAGGAGCTGATGATGCTCTGACAATGTCTCCTACACGCTTACGGGCAAAACTATCGTGTGATAGATATGCCGGAGCTGAAGTCTCAGGCCAGATGTACAAATCGATTGTGCTATCATCGACAGCTTGAACTAGTGAGTCATAGAGATGGTAGCTGTGTTCGGCATTGCCCTTTGCCCATTTAACCTCCAGCGGGACCGAGCCTTGCAGAAGAGCTACATTCACAGTCCCCGGAACAGGATAGGGTGGCATAACAATCCAGCCATAGGCGACCAGACCACCGATAATAGCCAGCGATACAAACGAGGAAGTGATCTTCCGTTCAGGAGAAACACTTCCACGCAATAACTGACAGAGCAGAACATTTACTGTTACAATCAGGAATGACAACCCGTGAACAGAGAATACTGATACAATCTGCAAAATATAGAGAAAATGAGACTGTGTATAGCCTAGATCTGACCAGGGGAAAGCAAATTCTGTCAAGGTTCGAAAATACTCCATCCCCACCCAAAGAAACGGCATAGCCACAAAAGCCAAGAAGGGGCGTATGTGGTACAGGCGATGGAAAATCATGAAGATCGCCGTATAGTAAAAAGCCACTATCATGATTGCAGCGATCATGCCCGGTGGTGTGACCATAGCTACCCAGTACAGGGAAAACAGGTTGAAAAAGAGGCTAAAGAAATATGCGGCATTGAAAGCTGAACGGCCTTTTAGTTTGGCGATTATCAGCATCGGCCGCACCAGAGACAGCCACGCCAGAAAACCGAAGATACCGGGATAGAACGCCAGAGACAGCAGAAAAGCCCAGATCATCAATTCCAGACGTCGCTTGCGCAAATCAACATCGACCGGAAGAAAGAATCTTCCTATTTTGCTCAGTAATCTCGTCAGTTGCCTTTCCCTTATATCGTGAACAGCAGAGTCTCGTAGGGTGGAACCCTCTTAGTGGTTCCGCCAGGCATTGCCTATTTTTTTGGCGGGAGCGCAGGACTCCTGCCCTACAGAACTATTTACATGATTGGACAGGCTGGAACAAGTGTTTTGATTGAGCCGATACTACGTTTATTGCTGAACTTGATAGGAGTACTTCTCTATCAATGCCTTGAAACGCGGGTGGTCGCGAAGGGGATCCCACGTGGGGCTGAGACGCAGAGTTGCAACAGGTTCAAGATCGAAGGGGATCTCATGACATGTTCCAGCAGGTCAATCGCCTCATTATGTGCTCCCGTCATCATATAAACAATGGCAAGGTCTCGTTCTTGACGAGTGCCCAACAGGGCATCCCGAGAGATTGGGTATTTCTCCATTGTAAGTTGTCCGAATTCCACTCAGCATGACATCAGGCGGGAGACAAGCTCCCACCCTGCGAACTTACGCTCCCACCAAATGCAACTTGCCCAGAAGGTTCTGGACCTGCGGCATGACATCCAAACCAACTATGTGGCCCAGCCCTCCTGCAGCGCAGGCGCGTTCGTTGAAGGCGGTCACATTGTCAATTCTGATGCTCTCTCCACCACCGCCGTAGAACATAATTGGAACCGGGTCGGCGCAATGGGCTTTCATCTCAGACGCGGTCGAATGATCAGCAGTCACGACCAGTAAAGTCTCGGCCGACAGATCGGTCAGGAGTGCCGCCGCAGCATCAATCTTTTCGATGAAATCGCGCTTGCCTTCCCAGTTGCCATCCTCGGACAGAGAATCGGCCGCCTTCACATGAACAAAAACGAAATCGTATTCCTGTAGTTTCTGAAGAACAGTTTTGAATTTCGCTTCGATGTCTGTATCCGGAAGACCAGTGGCGCCGGGGACATCAATAATATCCATACCAAGGAATGCTCCCACACCTTTGTAGAGTCCACCGCCGGCTATACAACAGGCCGTCAGGTCATACTTCTTCTTGAAGTGCACCAGTTCCTTATATTGACCTCCCCCGCGAACCAGAAGAAAGTTAGCCGGAAGTTTCCCATCTTTCTCACGTTCAGCATTGAGGGGATGCTTTTTGAGAACCTCATGCGCCTGCAGCAGGAATTTGTTGAGTATGTCGGCTGTCCGCTTTGCCTCAGGGGTGTCATCGGTTGCGGTAACTGTTCGAACAGGAACATCCGGAACATGCGGGTCAGCATCGACGATAGCGCCCGAAAGACCCTTCCCCCGCATAATGACACCTGCACGATGGGCGGTACCGGGTTTGACGATGAACTTAACACCATCAACATCCATTCCGTCAAGAGCCCTTGTAAGTGGCTCGACTTCCAGAATACGACCAGCACGGCGATCCTTGATAATCAGGTTGTCACCGACGGTACCGAAATTGCCTCGCAGGGCAACATCCCCTCCTTGCAGCTTTAGCCCAAGTCCGGCAACTTCAATAGGACCGCGACCGGAATAGCATTGATCGATAGGGTAACCGAATATCGTCAGGTGGGCTGTATCACTACCGGGGGTTTTGCCTCGGCCAAGAGTGTGCATCAAACCGCACTCAGCCTTAGCAGCCAGTTTGTCTAAGTTGGGTGTTTTAGCCGCCTCCAGGGGGGTAAGATTCCCGAGTTCCTTTACCGGACGATCACCCAATCCATCGCAAACCATAAGTATAACTTTCTTAAGCATCCTTGCCAAGCCTCCTTCAAGGGATTATTTTTAACTCTGGTGAATAAGGTCCCCTCGGTCTTCTGTGTGATTGGGATATTTCGTTACTCTATGAGTCTAACTACGCCAGTTCCTTCGGTTATCAGACCGATACGGTAAACCTTCTCACCCATATTGTTAAGATCGGCCTCAATTGCGTCAGCCTTACTTGCCTCAACCACTATAATATAGCCAATCCCCATGTTGAACGCAGAATATATATCATCTGGATCAATATTACCACTTTTTTCAAGAAATTTGAAGATCGGTAGAACCGGCCATGATTTTTTTTGAATCTCTGCGTCACAGGAATCGGGTAAAACACGGTTGAGGTTGCCGGCTATACCTCCGCCGGTAATATGTGCCATCCCTTTAATCTGATGTTTCTCCAACAGATTGTGAATCACCGACGCATAACAACGATGGATTTTCATTAGAGCTTCAGCGATAGTTGAGCCTAACTCATCAATGCGATCATCGGGCTTAAGATTGGCTATCTCAAAGGCTACTTTGCGTGCCATTGTGTAGCCATTGGTGTGTAAGCCGTTAGACGGCAAGCCGAGGCAGATATCACCGGGCTTGATTGTGGAACCATCGACTATCTTTGACTCATCGACTATTCCCACAATGAATCCGGCCAGATCGTACTCTCCTGGTTGATATAAATCGGGCAGTTCGGCGGTCTCACCCCCCAGAAGAGCGGTACCTGTGTTGTAACAAGCACGGCTTACACCACTGACAAGCTCAGCCATAGCTTTCGGCTTAATATGTCCAATCCCAATGTAGTCCAGGAAGAACAATGGCCGGGCGCCCTGTACCAGGATATCATTAACACAATGATTGACAAGGTCTTCACCAACAGTGTTATGTATGCCGGTCATAAAGGCTATTTTCAGCTTGGTTCCTACTGAATCAGTCGAAGCTACCAAGACTGGTCGTTCAAAACCAGACAGTTCCGGTTTGAACAATCCCCCAAAAGCACCAATATCTGAGAGTACCTGAGAATTGAAGGTTTTGCGTGCAAGTGTTTTTATTCTCTGTACAGCCTCGTCACCGGCTGCAATATCGACTCCGCTTTCAGCGTAAGTAAGTCCCTGTTTGCGATCTGGTTTGTTCATGAGGAACAAGTAACATTGAATAATAACGAAAGTCAACTATGAGGACAAGGCATTACCAGATCAATATTATTGAGGTATACCTATAATTCCCACACCTATACATACCCGAGGTAATCCTGGCTTCGATCATAGTACCTGTTCTCGTATCCTCCGGTCGGTTTAAGCTGATCCAACCAGTAAGCGTTGTTATCGCGCTGGCAGATAAGGATTCGTTGCTTGTCACGTTCGTGTTTAGCCCGGTGATACTTGAGATAAATGTGTCTGTGGTCAACTCCCATAATTTCAATCTTCCCAGACTCATGAG
>QNAG01000073.1 GCA_003641415.1 Candidatus Zixiibacteriota bacterium
AGGAACTGCGGGAACGCATTCCAGTGACATCCAGTACACATGGGGTCCGCTGGCACAATCCAATCCTTCATATACTGAAGGACCTGAGAAGATCGCATAGTCACCAGGACCGAGAGTAATTGTCAGCGTAGCGGTATCGCACTCGTCTCCGGTGGCATACGGTGCGATGTAACCGGTGAAGTTGTCACATTCATTGCTACCCGGTACGATCTGCTCCAGGAAGCCGGCGACAAACGGGAAACCACCGCAGAAAGTCAAAGTGACATCGTACCAATTGTCAAGTGTGAATTCATACCAGTCAGTGTCACGGTAGTTGTCGCTACCATACAGGTAAGTACTGACCTCCGCACAGACAGTTTCACCACAACCGATAGAACCCCAAACCGGCGGGACGGAGTTGCAGCCACCATTGGTTACGTCTTCCTCATTATCGCCAATGCAAGGCTCACCTTCAGGAGTAGATCCTGGAGGACACTCGACTACGCACTCTTCAGAGACCCAGATGCTTAGCACACCAGGACCAGTGTTGGAGCTGTAACCGCCAACCTCGACGAGGTAGGAGTTACCGGCAATAACTGGAGTTACAACCGTTGACTGCAAATCTTTGAAGTCACAGTCTGAGTCGTCGTTACAGCCAAGCTCGGCGCCCAGAGGATCACAGGAACAACCGTCATAAACGGCCATTTTGGTATCATAGTCGGAGCCACACAGGGTGATAGTAGCGTCACCGCTTTCAGTGGCTGTGTAACAGTACCAAATATTGGGGGATGTCAGGCATGTGCCGTCACCGTCGAAGGTAGCTGCCTCAGTCGAGAACGGCAGGTCCATAACCTCGTTGATTGCAATGGCATCGGCACAGTCGTCGTTCTCAAGCGCTTCACAGGTTGTATCTGTAATGAACAGGTCAAACTCCGGAATACAATCTGGTGATGGCCATGTATCGACCATGAGATAGTACACACCCGGATCAAGGGAGACACAGGTCATTCTCTTAGGATCAGAGCTGTAACCTGTCTCGTAGTCAATGCAGTCATCATCGCTTGGACAGGAATTGAAAAGTCCCATGCCACTGTATGTCGTTCCTTTAGGATCGAGCGTGAAGTTGACTGTCATTGCAGAAGCAACTGTGATTTCATAAATTATGTCTTCACCACCATCGTAGTAACCCATGCAGGTGGCGTTATAGTCATCAATCCGGCCACAAGTTGTCTGACCAAGATCGGAGGTGAAACCGGGGAGATCGACTTTAATCGGACTCAAACAGTTGTCACCTTCCTGCGTTTCACCCATTTCCTCAATAATAATATCGAGATCGGGAATGCAGTCGGGTGTCGGCCAGGTATCGACGATTATGAAATAGCTTCCGGCAGTGAGACTCAAAGCCTGGATGGTGTGCGGATCGCTACCAGAGTTAGTGCTGGAACCGATGCATGTACCACCATCATCCGGGCAACCATTGGAAATGGCAATACCGGTATAAGTCAAACCCTTGGGATCGAGGGTGATTTTGACATCCATATCATCAGCGAGATTGAGCTGAACAATCAGGTCCTCGCCACCATCGTAGGAACCAAGGCAGGTCTCGTTATAGTAATCCTGCCGACCACAAGTATATTGATTGGCAATAGTGTAGGGCAGATCGCCGGAGCCAATATTGACCACAAACGGATCCTCACAGGCATCACCCGGCGTAATCGGCGGACAGGCTACGCCTGTAACCTCGATCACATAGTCACCGGCGGCACCACTGCTTGCGTCAAGCATCACAGGGTAATAGTATGTACCAGCGCCAAGATGATCAAAGTAGATCCGCGGGTTGCCGTTGGCGCAATCAAAGTCATAGGTGGCGCCGCTGATCAATGATCCTTCCGAACAGGCACAGTCAGTAATCAGATTCAACCAGCCGTTACCCCAGCCGTCGGGGCTGCCACAGTAAGTCAGGGTGATATCCATGCACTCTGTGATCTCGAAAGCGATCCAGACGTTCGGATAGTCACCAAAATACTGGCAGTATGTGTCATACGTAGCAGCTTCGTTGTTACCCATGAATGTATAAGGCAGAGCCTGCACGGTAGCGCCAGTGCACTCGTCGTTCTCGTCCGGAATCGGGCAAGGATTATCGACGCAGTTACCACCGTCCATCCATGAGCCGCCCACGCCTGTACAATACTCAAGCGTGACATCGTCTTCGCAAGTCGGGTTGAACGGGTCAGGACCGTAGCAACAGCGACCGGTCGCGGCCGCATCGTCGGTCAGGACAACATCATCCAGACCAAACAAGTCAGCATCTTCACCGTAATACTGGAAGCCAAGCGTGACACTTTGGCCAATGTAGGCGCTCATGTCAATCGTGGCCTGGGTCCAGGCAAATTCCGGATATCCGGCTCCTTCTACGTCAGAATCCCACACCAGGTTGAAAGTAACGCCGTCAGTTGCGACATAGACTTTAAACTCGTGCGGATAGGAATATCCTTTCAGGAACCAGAACTCACATCTGATATCCGAGGTCGCCGAAGTCAGGTCGGCTGTCGGGGAAATCATCCATTCGTCCTGAATGTATCCCGCAGCGTGCCAGGTAACCAGGGCAGCCTGTGTACCGCCACCAGAGTAGGTGCCCAAAAAGAAACCATAGCCGGGGTCGGTGTTGACCGTATCCCAACCGACTGGCGGCATATCTTCAGCTTCGAAGTCTTCGCTGAAGTAGATCGAACCAGGGTTGTACCTAGTTATGGGATGACCGGCAATATTGGCCACACCTTTGTGGTTGTCACGAGTAGCGTAGGCTTCTTTAGTAACAACAGCTTCAGCCTCCCCTTCTTCTTCAGCAGCTATCTTGGCTGCGATTTCTTCCTCCATAGCCCATTTGGCGGCCAGGTCAGCAGAAATCGGAGCCTGAGTAGCAGTGCTGCGAAGGGCATTTTCTTGAGCCTGAGCTTCAGCTTTCTCCTGTTCAGGGGAAATGTCGCTGAAAGCTATTGCTCCAAAAGCCAGAATAGAAAGAGCGATTACAAGAACTGGAATCAGCTTTCTCCAATTTAGCATAGCATACCTCTCTCAAATTTAAGGATAGTTACTCAATCGTGAGGGCAAAGCGGGATAACCCCTCCAATTTACCCTCAGTGGACTACAAAAGACCAATCCTCCTTCCTGCTTCACAACGGTTAAAGGTCAACTGGTGAGAAAAACTCTTAACTAAATAAGTAAACGCTCGTAATCATGATTATTATATTAATGAACTACCCAATTACCCAATGATATCAAAAAAAGACTCAACATCGGTTGAAACTTTAAACTTATAGAGTTGTATAACAAGTCTTAATACAATAAACTCTCATTAATAGAAAAAGTCAAGGTAAAACTGCAATTTGTTAATGCTGGACTGGTGTTTCTATCAACCCCGCAGTAAAAAGTAACTCTCTTTCGCATTCATTCGCATTCAACTCTGCGGAATCTTTCTCAAAAATTTCTTTCATCGATAATGCGAAATTGTTAAAACAAATTGATGCTGGTAGCTTTTTTTTGTATATCAAAGTAAAAATTTGCAGGTTTAGCATTAATGACGATAGGCAACTACAATGTCCTTGCTTAAAAAAAGAATCCTGATTACAGGCGCTTCCGGGTCACTGGGTAAACAACTCATATATGAACTACATCGAAGAGGTATCAAACCGATAGCGCATGTTCGAGAAACTTCCGATTGCAAATATATCGATTCTCTGGGACTGGAGAAGCGAGTTGCAGATTTACGTATCCCCGAGCAAATTCCGGAGTTAGTAAAAAATATCGACGTTGTAATCCATACCGCGGCATGGGTTAATTTCCGTCAGGATCGCTCTGATGAGTTTACCGAAATCAACACTACCGCAGCGAGTAATCTATTTCTGGCTACCCAGAAAGCTGGTGTTAAGCGATTCCTTCATGTCTCAACTGTTGCCGCAATCGCCGCTTTGCACAGAAAGTCAGATATAATAAACGGTGGAGTGGGAGCGCCAATTAAAGTAACGGAAAAAAATAAATTCAATCTTGGACACCTTCACATTCCCTATATCCGAAGCAAGCATGCTGCTGAGGTCGAGCTTGGAAGGATAGCGGCTGAAGGGGGAACCGAGCTGGTAATTGTTAACCCTTCGATAATTGTGGCGCCCTCTCGAACCGGTGATGATCGCAGCAAAGCGCTCAAAGCTTTTAGCCGGTGGTTTATGCCCGATTTCACCAACCGCGTGAATCTGGTTGATATCCGCGATGTTGCTCCGGCTATCATTAATGCGGTCGAGGGAGGTCGGCCCGGAGAACGCTATATTCTTGCAGGGGACAATGTTACAGTTCGCGAACTGACTCTGGCTGTCTCGTCGATTCTGGGGAAAATGCCGCATCTGATCAGGCTGCCCTGGTGGTTCCTTAACATTGCCGCTCGTTTTTCAGTTATGCTTAGTACGCTTCGACGAGGCAAAGTCTCATTCTATCCCGACCTTGTTGAACTGCTAAAATACGATTGGTCGTACTCGTCAATGAAAGCCCGTCGAGAACTCGGTTTTTCCAACCGCTCTCTGGTAGTCACACTTAATGATCTCTTAGGCAATTCTTTCACCGGCACTTATATGAAGCCAGAGAATTAACACTTTATTGAAAAATAATATCTAGAGAAGATAAAAAAACAGGCTCAAGCCTGGGACTTGTTGAAAAAGTATCCTAAGTGCAAGTTTGTTGAGAGTGCGGTTTTGAGAACGGGCGACGTAAAGCCGCTCGCTGCGCGGTTTTCAATCCCCTCCCGCACAGGGCTGAGGGCTTGTCTCCGCCCCCATAGTGATGCTGACTGGAGTTTATCAACAGGCCCCCTGGTTTTGATGAATACTTCATGGAAAGGTTAGTTTTCCACGTACTTAGCTAGTATTTGATTCATACGCGAACTCATTTTCGTATTGGCAAGCACTTCGGTTGCTCCCGCTGTTCTGGCTGCTTTCATTTGGTCTTTTAGCACTTTGGGAGAGTAACAGACAATCGGTATCTCTTTTGTAGCGCCATAAGAACGCAGCTTATTGATCAACGATGGCGCCTCGATACCGTTAAGATTAAGATCAATGATTATCAGATCAGGACGTAATTCGTGAGCCTTTGAGAAAATTTCGTCCGATCTAATAGCTTTAATTCCCTCAGCTTCCCAATTATCTAAACAAGTCATGATCTTCGATGTAAAGATCATATTATTTGCTGCGATAATTACCTTTTTGCTCATATGCCTTTAATCCGTTACTTAGTAATCCCTTTTTCTACCTCAGTATGAGCTTCCCAGCTATACTTAACTATATTTAATATACACAATTAAATGCGAAAAGCAAATTTAGGAGCAGGAAAAAGTAACAAACAACATTCTTTCCATGGAAGTCATTGATAATAACGCCGTTACAAGTCGACATCCCGAAAGCCATTATTTCAACTTTAAGGTAACTACCGGACTATGAACCATTTTTTGTTGATTCGTTTCGAGTTTGATTTTTCTTTCCTAAGATAAAAAGGATTCTATTAGGATAAAACACCACGATCTTACGGCTGCCAATATGACAGGTTAAGATATTGTAATGTTGATTTGGTTTTGGGTTTGCAGATAACAAGGAGAATTCGCTTTGACAATCAGGAGTAACTGCAAAATTTCAAGTTTTACTGTTGGCATCATAATCTTCCTTTTCATTCTTGTTTTCGTTGTTCCGGGTGATGTTAGCGCAACTGATAAAAAACATAAGTCCAGCAAGCAAACGGTGAAGAAAGAAATATGCATTAGTTTCAACGAACTGCCGGTAGCTGAATCGTTTGCTGAAGAAGACCCCGAACTTGTCATGCGACCCATTCTCGATACACTCAACGCACACAAGGTTCGTGCGGTAGGATTTGTAGTCGGTCACAGCATTGGTAAAGCTTATGATCTTTTTGGTGAATGGTTAAACTCAGGACATCGTCTTGGAAGTATTACATATTCTCATTCCGATTTTCATGAGATGGGCATAGAGCAGTTCATTAAAGACATAAAGGCTGGAGCAGAGGCATTGGAGACAATGCTATCAGGGTTTGGACATAAGCCGAGATTTTTTCGCTATCCTTTTCTTCACTACGGCAAGGATGTTAACTCCCGTCGGCAGGTGTCATTATTCCTTGAGGATCGCAATATCGTGGTAGTTCACACCACTGTGGTTGTGGAGGATTATCTTCACAATCTCGGGTTGCAAAAATTAGGCTCTGTCCCGGATTCCGCTGCTCTTGACCAGTTGCTAAATGAGTATGTCAATCATGTACTGGACCAGATCGAGGAAGCTGAAGCGTTATCGAAGAAGCTATTGGGGCGAAATTGTTGTCACATTCTGCAACTTAGCGCCAATCGCCTGAACGCTTTGTTTCTGGGGGAGATGCTAACAGCTATCAGTAAGGCCGGATATTCCTTTGTGACTGTTGACCACGCTCTTAAAGATCCTGTGTACACTACTCCCCAGGCATACTTCGGCACACGGGGGGTTGGGTACCTTGACATGATTGATCAATCCGACCCCGATCTGTTGCCCGCCCGGTAGTCCTGTATAAAATGGGAACTGCCTTTGAAGAGGTTATAATTTATTCGCTGGCTAAGCAAAGTTGTAATTCACATTCGTTGTTGTCTGACATGGATCCCATGAAATGGGTCCAAATCAAAAACAACTTGGCAAAATTGGTGATAATCGTTATTGTAATAACCGCGATGACCGAAGCATGGTCAGGCTATAGGTTTGGCAATGTTCGGGTTGATTGTACATGGGGCAGTAGCTCAGTTGGGAGAGCGCAACGTTCGCAACGTTGAGGTCGTCGGTTCGATCCCGATCTGCTCCATTTTTTTATATTGTGGTGACGACTGGATTCCCTGCTTTCGTAGGAATGACAGGTAGAAAGTAGGGTGGAACCCCTTGGCGGTTCCGCCATTGTACAAGACTACGTGCTCATGGATCCCGCAGCAAGCGGGCTTGTTGAAAAAGTATACTAAGTGCAAGTTTGTTGAAAGTGCGGTTTTGAGAACGGGCGACGTAAAGCCGCCTTCTACGCGGGATTCCAATCTCCTCTCGCGTAGGGACGGGGCTTGTCTCCGTCCTTATGAAAACGATGACTGGGGTTTGTCAACAAGCCCAAGCTGATGGGCCACCAAGCCGACACAAAGTTATCTGGTCTCGGGCAGAATTGCATTGGACTTTTCCTCAATTCCGTTGTAACCTTGGAGTCAGAAGAAAACAGACTATGTCTGAAAGTGCTAGATGGGGAGTTAGCGGTGCCCTGTAACCCGGAATCCGCTCTACCGGGGTCGAATTCCCACCCGAGGGCTTAGCGGTCGATTGATTTCGACGGGTAAGCAGTGTTGAGGGTTGGGTCCTGTACAACAGAAGCCTATGAACCCCGTCAGGACCGGGAGGTAGCAGCGGTAAGTAGATACTTGTGTGTGTTGCAGGAGTGCTCGACCGGAGCTGGCTGCTCTGAGGGTCTTTTGGCAGCGGTTCGGAGGTGGGTGCACAAAATAGAAGCCCTCCGGCAACCCGGGGGGCTTTTCTCTTGGGAGATAACTCGACAGATGAATAGGTCAATCGGCCTGCCGCTTGACGGTTAGTAACTCATGCTACATCCCGAGTCCGCCACTATGCAAAGGCCGATAAATACGCGTAAGTAATCGTCATGCTTCGACTCCGCTCAGCATGAAAGTAGGGAAAGAAACCCTTGGTGGTTCTGCCAGCACCACCGGTGCATTATTTTGTCACCCCATTCCTTTTATTGCCACCCCAGCGAAAGCTGGGGACCAGTGCACAGACAATGTACAGGCAATGCCCGCTGGATTCCCTGCCTTCGCAGGAATGACAAGTATATAAAACGGTCGCCATATCGTCTTCCGTTCTGAGTTTTTCAACACCCTGATAGACTTTGAGAGGAGCGTTGAAAGAGGATATTCAATTAATCTTTACGATTCGCTTTTCTTTATCACCATATCTTTTCTAGAACGATGCAGCTTTTCGAAACTGTCAGATGAGATAACAAAATACCAATCAGCAAAGCGATCATTAAGCTCGCGTACAGTTTCGCTACCTTGTTCAACCTTCCTTCCCCACTGATTATGAGCGTCATACAGCGCCTTATTCTTCTTGTCATCAGCACTCCACAAACTGTCACTTTTTTTCAGGAAAGTAGTGTTGTCCGGTTTGGGGGGTTCGGAGAAAGCGCTCTGATCAAATTCGGCTGACACAAAAAGATATCGGTTCTGAGCGGCGGCGGCAGTCTGGTCGGTAAAAGTTTCATCTGAACCGGCAGAAACAGCCAGCCCGGAACCGTGAACAACTTCACCAAAACGTAGAGTGTAAATCACTCCTCTGTCGGTGTGGACCAGCAATTCTCCTTCATTGGACATCAACTGGCCGTCCTGTGTGAAGTAGTAACCCTTGCTTTGCAGTGAACGAACATCGGACTGAGAGATAGTTGCGGCACTATCATCTTTTTTCAGACTTTCAGAAAGTCCCTCCGGTTTGGGTCGTACACCAACAATCGTTAGTTCATCAAGAGTAGATAAAAGTTCGGACATCAACGTAGAGTCTACCTGTTGGTTGTTTTTCATCCCTCGTGCTGACCACTTGTCCTCCTTGAGGTCAAGTTGCACGTTGTCGCGTCGCTCAACCGAACGGGTGCGCTCATTGATTTTGTAATCGTTGAGGACAACACTCTTGATTTCGTCCTTTGTGAGTTGCAGGAGATCAGTTTCAATCCAATCTTCAAAGCGAGTGGAGAGGTCAATATCCATACGTACCGCATAGACCTGTTTCTGATCCGGTAACCGTACGAATCGAAGTTTTGATCGCTGCTCTACTTGTTTACCAATAATAAAATCCGCCAGCACTTTTCCGCCGGCCCCTTTGATTGTTACTCTTTTGCCACGTCCCTTTGAGCCGGCAGTCGGTTCCAGAGGATCAATTACCCCCAGGGTTTCATAATCGGAAGCGTTGTTAGAACGGAAATCGTCCTTGACGATACCAATCACTCCCGCTGCAGTTTTGGCCAGACGGTCCTTGCCATCAGCAGGATAGTTATGATGCGATGGGATAGTCCACCGACCATTCTCAAAAGTGACTTTGAAAGCTTTTGGTGAACCGGTTGTTTCGTCGAACTCCATAACTTCAAGAGTAGTTGCCTCATTTGGGTCTGTGAACTCTGGGAAGAACGCTTCACCCTGGTCAAGAAAAGCATCCGGTGTAATTCTTTTGGGCGCAAAGATGAAGGCCAATAAAACCAGACCGACAGCTACGCCAACAAAAATGATAGTTTTTTTGGTTTCCATCATGGCTTAGCTCCTCAACCTTCTTGCCGCCGCCGCTCCTTCTTGCTCACGACGACGCCTTCTCATGAAAATCATTACTCCCACAACGAATACTGGAATTGGCGGTAGCAACACGGCCATAGTCTTGATGCGGGTTTGTATTCCCTTGATAGCAGCTTCCATTTCCTCTCGACCGGAGGCAATCTGGGCTTCTTTTTGAGCCTCAATATCAGCCTTAATAGTTTCGAACCTGCGGTTCTCAACTTCCTGTAAATTCTGCATCATTATCCGTTTAGTTTGCTCGTCGAGGTCAGCTCGATCTCGCACTTGGTTGACTTTTTCATCAAGACGGCGTTGAGCCTGAGTTAAAACCTGCTGAGCTTCCATCTCCGCCCGTTCTTCCTGCTTAATACGCCGCTCAACAAAGTCCTGAGTTTGGGCTTCCACTGTTTTGAGAGTGCGATGTTTAACTCTTTTCTTACGCAGACCAATAAACGACTCGTCATCCACCAACATGTCCATGCAGTTGAGAAAAAACGGTATGTTGTCGAAATTAAGACCCTCAAATCCTTGCTGACGAATCTGGAAAAACTGGGTTGATATGAAATCGATATCTGCAATAACAATGGCATTTACAGATTTTGTCCCGTTTTCGGTACTATCGGTACTATCAGCAACCGGAGCTGTACCCTCAGAACCCATAACTTGGGCAGCAAGAATATATGTCTCTGTTGTTGGTACCCGGCGAGGATTGCGATTAAGAGTAAAACCCATGCCGAAATAACCGCGCTGGACTATGCCCTGGAAAGGCAACAACCCCGACAGACGTCCCGAACGAAGAAGTGGTTGGAACTCGAAAGGACTGTCCATAGCTTTGTAGAGATAGCCGGAATAGAGCATTACCAGTTCCTGCAAACCCGCACTAGCGGGAAGCATTCCGTTGAAGGCTTCGGTTGTTTCATTCCCTTGGCCAACAAAGATAATCTCCGGTTGCAGTTGGTTAAGATCAGGGTGTGGATTGTAGGTATCCCAGGCGATTTGCCCCGGATTCCAGTTTATGCCGATGTCTTTCATTAAACCGGCAATATCCCCTTTTGGTTCCGGTTGGGGTTGGTTTTGCCCCATGAATGGATTACGATCTGCTCCCGCAGGCAACGATGGCGACAAAGCTATATTGAAAGTTGGTAAGGGATCAACTATAAGCAAAGTAGGATTACCGTTCAGAACGTACGACTTGAGATTATCCATAGCATTCTGAGGCAGCGACGATGGCAACACTACCAGTAAACCATCGAGCTCCTCGCTGATAGGCTCATTGGCTGCTATCTGAGTAACCTCGTATTGTTTTTTCAACTCACCCACAATAGGCCAGGGAGGAGTACTGCTCATGGTATTGAAATCAAACCCGCCGAACACCTTGGCATCAGTCGAGAGAACTCCAATCTTTTTCCTCTTAGTCTTCGCCGCTACCCGTATCGAGCGCATCAACTCATATTCGGCAGGTAAACCGCGATCCATGAAGGGGATTATTTCCTCTCCGGCTCCACAGGTAAAAGCCACCCCTAAAAAGATATCCTCCGTACTCGTGCGTGCCGATTCGGTACTGATAACCTTACGGGGAACAATGGCGAACTTCTCCCGGGCATCACGAGCTTCTTGAGTATAAGGCTCGGTGTCATGGATAATCACTTGTACTTTATCGCCGCCGACAGCATCCATCTCCCGTAGACTGCCTATGAGATTTGCCCTTGTCTCTACATATTCCCGAGGGACTTCCGGTGAAATAAAAGCCTGAACAAATACCGGTCGGTCACTGTCCAATTCTCCGAGCATCTCTTTTGTTTCATCAGACAATGAGTGAAGTTGCTCTGCGGTTACGTCCAGACGCAACCACGACGAACCAAAAAGCGAATTTAAGCTGATAACTGCAATTACCAGCGCTATGGCTCTCACCAAATGATGCACCCAGAACTTGTAGCCGCCCGATTCGACCGGCCAATGACGCCGCCCGATAAGAACCGTGTTAACATACAGACTGACAGCCACAATCGAGAGAAAGAACATAAGACCTGAAAAACTTATCATCCCTCGAGCGAAATCGTTCAAATACGGATAAACCGACAGAGGTGAAAAGAACTGTTGCAATCCCTCGCTTACTACCCAGGTTGCGGAATCCACAAAAACAAAGAATGAGCAGAAGACCGCTCCCAGGACAAATGCCACAGTGATATTCGTAGTCAACAACGAGGCCAACATCCCAACCGACAGAAAGGCTGCTCCGATTAACCAGAAACCGAAATAATTGGCGAACATCAAACCAATATCCGGACTACCAAGCCAGAATAGTACCAGAACATGACTTAACGATAACAGCAGGGAAACCGTATAGATGCTCAGCACAGCGAGATACTTACCCAGAACTATTTCCAGATCGGTTGCCGGTAGAGTCAACAGCAGTTCATCGGTGCCGCTCTGACGTTCTTCAGCCCAGACACCCATAGTGAGAGCTGGGACAAAGAACAACAGCAGGAGTGGGAAAAAGCGGCTGAGCTGGTCAAGATTGGCTAAATTGGCAGCGAAGAACTGCTCCTGCCAAAACGCTGCTGCCGCACTGAGGA
>QNAG01000074.1 GCA_003641415.1 Candidatus Zixiibacteriota bacterium
CCACTATCTATCACCCCCCAATACATAGCATGTCTGCCCCAGCTATCCCAGATTTCCCATGAGACAGAGTCGGTCTCGGGGTAGTATTGCAAATAACCGGAGTCGGCATAATTAATCAAAAACTTCGAGCCACGCATGGCAGTTCGCAAATACTGATGGGTGGAATCGAAGATAAATGTCCCCTCGCCTTCTATCTCAACCTCTATTTCGGTGACGGGAACAATAAAGAACCCCTCGCCTTCCCATTCCCCAACGAGATTCATAATATCAAAGTCGGCTTTATTCCCCCCAGTTTCTGACCTGACCTCAGGAAGAGTCAACACGAATAACACAAAGACTATCAATAACGGCCGCATAAACATCAATTCTCCTTACATTTGAATAAGAATACGAACTATCCCTTATAAACGGCAAGATAGAAATGGTTGAGTCACAAGACACCTGATTTGTTGTTATGAAAGTGAGCCATGTACGTTCTGAAACATAGATAGCAGATTAAATATCTATATTCAAAAAATTATCTCCCCTAAACTTATACAGACAGTAGTTGTCAGTGGTCTGCGCGATACTGACTTCAGAGACAGTAATGTTACTGTCACAGATTGGGTCTTATGCTCAATGCAGGAGAGTGGAGGCCGCCATTTTGGCGGCCTCCCGGGGAATTGGGTATCGGAAATGAGTAGTATTTTTTTGAAAGGAAATAGTTATAATGCTGTCAAAAATTTTCTCAGCATCAACGCTTGGAGTAAACGCTTATACAGTTGAAGTAGAGGCTGATATCCAGCAACAGTTACCAGCCTTTGTAACGGTTGGACTTCCCGAGGGGGCGGTGCGTGAATCTAAAGAGCGTGTCACAGCCGCAATTAAGAATTCTGATTTAGTGTTTCCGTCCAAAAGAGTTACGATCAATCTTGCTCCGGCGGATATAAAGAAAGAGGGTTCCGCCTTAGATTTGCCAATAGCAGTCGGAATTTTGGCTGCTACAGGACAGATTCTACGCGAGCGGTTCGACGAATATGTCATGCTTGGGGAGCTTTCACTTGATGGTACTCTCAGACCTATCCCAGGAGTACTTCCTATAGCTATGCATTTCCCGCCGAATAACGGCATCAAGGGCATCATTGTCCCGCATGAGAATGCCAGAGAAGCTGCGATGGCTCAGAAAGTGCCTGTTTTCCCTGTGCGGTCTCTTAAGGAAACAGTTCATTTTCTTGAGGATGAGAGCAGTCTGCGAGCATTTCAGGTTGATATAGATTCGGTCTTCAATGAAGCATTGAAGTACTCGGTTGATTTTTCCGATGTCAAAGGTCAGGAATCAGCCAAGCGAGCTCTTGAAGTCTCTGCCGCTGGTGGCCACAACATTATAATGATTGGTCCCCCCGGGTCTGGGAAAACGATGCTGGCTCGGCGTATGCCCTCTATCTTGCCCGATCTGAGCATTGAAGAAGCTCTTGAGACTACTAAGATACACTCAGTCGCAGGTCGATTAGGAGCTAACTCCTCTTTAGTGGCTACGCGGCCTTTTCGATCGCCACATCATTCGATATCATATGCAGGTCTGATAGGTGGTGGTAAGATTCCAAAACCGGGGGAAGTATCGCTGGCACATCATGGAGTGTTGTTTCTTGATGAACTCCCTGAGTTCAAGAAGGATATTCTGGAAATGCTGCGCCAGCCGATGGAAGATAACGAAGTGACTATCTCTCGTGCCGCCATTACGCTTACCTACCCAGCCAGCTTTATGCTTGTAGCTGCAATGAATCCGTGCCCATGCGGCTATTTTGGTGATCCTTCGCACAATTGCAACTGTTCGGCAAGCGATATTCAGCGCTATATGTCACGCGTATCCGGTCCCCTGATGGACAGGATTGATATTCACATCACAGTTCCATCAGTGAAATTCAAAGACCTTTCGTCGGATACACGGGGCGAGAAATCGGAAAGCATTCGTAGTCGAATAAATAGTGCCCGACAGCGACAACTTCACCGCTTCAAAAAAGAACCAAGTATTTTCTGCAATGCCCACATGGAATCGCGAGATATCAGAAAGTATTGCCATATCGATGATAAGTCACAATCGCTGTTGAACCTTGCCATCACCAAACAGGGACTGTCGGCACGCGCTTATGATCGCATACTAAAAGTGTCGCGTACAATAGCTGATATAGCTGAGTCTGAGACCATTGACATGGGACATGTTGCGGAAGCTGTTCACTACAGGGCTCTCGATCGACAATTATGGTTGTAATGTGGCTTTGGCGTATCGAGTGGGAAACGCCTGAAAAATCATTTTCCACGCTGAAAAAATGGCACTTCTGGGTGTTGATCGATAAACATAATCAGGCGAACGAATGAGAAACCTGACTATAAGACTAATCTGACAAACGCCAAAACTAACGCGGAACCGCTGAAAGGATCAGCACTACGGAACTGTACGAACTATTTCCCGAAGATCGCTACCTGTTGGATATTGGTAAACCCGCAGGTCAAACTCCGAGATTACAGCCAGGATATGATCGAATATATCACTCTGGATAGCTTCATAATTTGCCCATACCTGGTCATTGCTGAAGACATATATTTCAATGGGGATCCCATGTTCTCCGGGCGGAAGTTGTCGAACAAGGAAGGTCATATCCTTGTGTATTTTAGGATGGTTGCGCAGATAAGCAATGACATAGGCACGAAAGGTTCCAATGTTCGTCATATTGCGGCCGTTGACTAAAAATGAAGTATCTATGCCGTGCTCTTTATTGTGTTCGGCAATCTCTTTGCGTCGGGACCTGATGTACTCACTGATAAGTTGGAACTTCTCGAACCTGTCAAGCATTTCCGATGTACAAAATTTCACACTGGTCATGTCAAGGCTGATGGAACGCTTGATGCGTCTTCCTCCGGACTCGCTCATCCCTCGCCAGTTTTTAAAAGATTCGGAAATCAACGCATAAGCTGGAATTGTAGAAATTGTCTTGTCCCAGTTCTGTACTTTCACCGTGTTAAGGGTAACATCAACAACATCGCCATCAGCCCCGTATTTCGGCATTTCAATCCAGTCGCCTAAACGTACCATATCGTTGCCGGAAAGTTGAATGCTGGCCACGAGACCGAGTATGGAGCCTTTGAAAATCAGCAGTAGTACGGCTGTCATGGCGCCCAAACCGCTGAGAATCGGCCATACTTGAATATTCATCATAGTTGCCAGCACAACAATACCAACACCTACTGCAGTTATCACTTTGACTATCTGAATGTAGCCTTTGATGGGCCGACTCTTGGACATTTCAAAGGTTCGATAAATGTCTGTCACTGCGCTCAGGAAAGCGTTAAAAGCCAGAAGTCCTGTCAAGATCATGTAAACTGTAGCAGCTCGTTGCAGCAAGTCTTGCAGTGGTGGGAACAAATAGGCCGAGAAATATATCACTACCGCCGGTGCGATGTGTGATAATCGCGAGAATACTCTGCGTTCAAGGAGAACGTCATCCCACTGAGTTCGTGTTTTCCTGATAAAACGACTGACTGCCACGAGGACAATCTTTTTGGCGATAAAATTAGATACCCAAGCCAGAATGATTACACCAAGAGCTGTCCCTAACCAGCTAAGGTAACCAGCCCAATTCGAAGAAAGACCTGCATCGATCAACCAGTCTGCGAGATTCTTAACCATATATCCCTATCCCTTCCAATTAAAAAAAATATATTTGGAAATCAAGAAGAGAGATAATCGGTTTTGAAACAACAAGTATTCTCAGAGATTGGATCAGTATGGTTGCTTAAAAAATCCCGGCCGCTGCCGGCATTGGTCGTGGGACTTCTGAAGTCAGGTACCAGTACATGTTTAGCTCTGTTAACTTAACAATAAAATCTTCAGTGTTAACCGGCTTAACAATATAACTGTTGGCGCCGTAACGATAAGCGGCGGCGATTTCGTGCTCATTAGCTGAACTGGTCAGTACAACGATAGGTATTCCTTTGGTTTTCTCATGCGCTCTAACATGCCTGAGAAATGTCAGCCCGCTCATACCGGGCAGATCGAGATCGAGCAGAATAAGATCAGGAAAGGGATGCTGGTCTCTATGGAATGATTGCAAATCTCCTTGCAGGTAATCAAGTCCAGACTCGGCATCGATAAATCTGATGACCCGACAGGGTAGTACGGCTTCTGCAGTTACCTCAGAAACCAGTTTAGCGTGATCGTCGTTGTCTTCAATATGTGCTATCAACATAGGATGCATTTATTAATAAACCTTTCTATCTACGCGAGTCTTAATTTCATTATCGGCAATTGCTGTTTCCTTAATTTGTCCATAGGAGATACTGTTATGCACACAATGCCATGTTAGGCAACCACTTGCTTGTTATGGCAAGACATTGCTCAATTACTGGCCATCCCAAAAATTGTAGATTTCCTGGACACATTATAGGGCAATTTAAGCATCCCTGTTGAATTATAGATACTACCATTCAATCTGTCTTGATAAATCTGAAAAATCCTGAAGTTTTCGTGGAGCTAAATAATCCCATAGAACACAGAAAAACCATCATATTTTTTAGTTGTTCTTGAATTCCTATATTTACAATATTGAAACGAATTAAGGATAGAAGCTTTATGGAGGATTGTGCCTTGTAATGAAAAGTTGATACATACAAGGATTGATTATAGATGATAAAATTGGTTAATGACAGGAAGTCACAAGATTATAAGGAGGTTTGCTTATGGTGTAAAATCATCAAAGGGAATGTTAACCGATGCAGGTTTTTCGAGGGGCGAAAGAGAAAAAAACAATAAATTAAGATAGAGGATAGAAGATTATGAAGAAGACGTTAATTATCTCTTGTGCGATGTTGCTATTGATATCATCCGTTTCTTTTGCAGGCACCCGTGTGGAAACTATGGGCGACAATAATACGGTACTGTTGGATGACAATAATATCTGGTTGTTCCCATCTCGCATCAATGATTACCCCAATCTGGCCACTGGTGAGTTTGGGTGGAATAGTAGTACTGAAGGTGAATTAACAAACTTTGGTATCAACTGGCAGTTTAACGAGGACAACCCCTTTGTTGTGGGAACATATTTCTCCGTGTTGCCCGCCGATGTTCCGCAGGATTTGTTTGGTTCCGATCTGGTACCATTTGATAGCAGTTTGCAGGACAACCGCCGAATAGACCTGCTGTATGGTCGTCAATTTGGGACCTACAACTTTGGTTTTGGTTTGTCATTTCTTCATTCGAGCATGACTGCCGATGCTCCTGGAGATCAATCCAAAGAAGCGTTTGGTTACTATAGATTCTCCTTTGGATTGACCCCGGATAACGGTATTTGGGACCTCGCAGCTGATATTGGTCTGGGCTCATGGACCGATGAAAACTACGAAGGTAAACCTGAAACGGAGTCGGATGGTTTCAGCGATCTGGCTGTGCGGGGTCGGTATTTCTACCAGATGAATCCTACCTGCACATTCATTCCGCACGTTGGCCTGTCTTATAGCAAGCGCGGTATTAAGAACAACGTTATAGATGAAGATCCCGTAACACATTTCACTGATGCGAGTGATCTTGATTACAGTTTGGAAAACAAGAGCACGGCGATGAACCTTGGAATGGGTCTCAACTATACTCCGGCCACGAATGTACTTGGAGTCATGGACTTCGGATTCATGTACTCCAAGCAAAAGCGCGAGGATGACACTACCGGTACTTTCATCCGACCGGCTGGTTTTGTTACTTATGGTGAAGAAGATCTAACAACCTGGTTCTTTCCGTATTTCAAGATTGGTCTTGATGCCGATATCTTCAAATGGCTTGACCTCCGTATGGGTGCTACCAGCTATTGGACAAGCGAAAGCGATGAGATCGGTGTGGCCAAGTACAATGCTCGCTGGCCGGAAAATGAAACCTATCTTGGTTTCGGTTTCCACTTCAATCGTTTGCACATCGACACCAAGACTGACCCAACTCTGTTTCTGCAGGGGTTGAACTTTATCAGCGGTGGAGATGAACATATGAATTTTAAAATTTCAGCTACTTATGAGATGATGTAGACCTGTCTGAAAGTGACATAAAAAAACCCGGCTTTATGGCCGGGTTTTTTATTCCTCAAAAATATACAAAGACAAAGTCTATTCCTTGATGGTTAAATTAATCTGTCTCTTTTTCAATTGCTGGATAAAAGCTGCGGGATTAACAATGACCTCTTGTGGTTTACAACCCCGAGCCGTTATCTGTCCATCTGCCGCCATCCATGCGATAATCGCCGCCGGAAAAGCTGTCATGCGCATCATTGAAGTAAGACCTGTTTTGTTGTCCTGACGATCCACAATCTCATAAACTATCGTCCGGTTAGTTCCGTCTTTTTCCCCCTCAAATATCAGCCGAACAAGGCTCATATCCGGTTCACCGAAACTGAGATTACGATTCAGAACCTCTTTGAAAACAGACCTCGGTTCTACTTCAACACTATTGACTCGCACTTTCTTGCGTGAAGCCATCCCTATTTCCAGCATTGGCTTAAACAGAGCGCAGTGCCCGGGATAGCGAATTGTTTTGTAATCGAGGAAGTCAATTTGGTCTTTATATGTGTCTGGAAGTGTGGAAGTGCCACCGGAAGTATAGAAAGCTTCGAATTTTCCAAGTCCGTCAAACTCGAGCAATTCTACGGCGGTCATGGGGTTGACGGTTTTTTTGATACCGCCCTCGAGGATTACACACGGCTCCCAGTACTCGTTGATAAGTCCCTCAGCTGAAAACAACATCTGGTAATTCAGAGGAGGACGTGGAGACTGCGGCAATCCACCTACTCGGATATTGACTGATGAGACTTTATCGAACCGTGCAACGCCGTCAGCTACCAGTACTGCTACCATCCCTGGCGCCAGCCCACAATCGGGCACTATTATCACGCCGGCCTTTTCAGCTTCGTCATTCATTTCAAGCTGGCTAAGCACGGTATCATTGTTACCGCCCAGATCGACAAGGTGGCATTTGGCTTTAATAGCGGCACGGGTTAAGCCAGGATTGAATTTGTAAGTTACACACGAAACCGCAGCATCGTAATCAGCCAGTATCGCAGCAACAGCATCTTCATCGCCGGCATCAAGTCCACCACAAACTTCACGGCCATTACCATAGGTCGCACCTATCTGTGCTGCTAGTTCGGTGTCAATATCATAGATTCCAACTTTCTCTACGTCATCAATTCGCGCCAGATCAAATATGGCTGCTCGTCCCATCAACCCGGCGCCTATAACTGCTATTCTCATAAAGCCTTATTCCTCCTGTAAAATATGGAACACAATATATATCGCCCAAAGGTTATAGCAAGATAGTTTACGGCAATTACCTCGGATAGAAATGAATATAATTATTGAATTCTACAGAAGAAACCCTTTGCTCTCAGACTAATTGATTGGTTTTTCTGATCAGCCATTCCATCGACAACGCCAATGTAAAAACCAGGAGTAACCACAGCTTGTTAAAGAAAGTGATATTTACATCTTCCTGCTCCGTTACTTGGGCAATATCCATAGAGCTAAGAGCCTGATCAAACTCCTCGTATGTAAAATAATTCCCTCCCGACAGTCGTGATATAGCAGCCAATTCCGACGGTTTGCCGCTTCGGTCAAACTCCTCGATTGAAAAAGATTCAACGAGAATTTCACCTTCATCAGTTTTAAGGATATGGCCGTTTTGTTGAATCACTGCTTGATAGCTATATCTCCCCGGTGCAGGATTCTCGAAAACTGCCCTGTATGTTCCCTCACCACGGTTGATTAAATCCCGCACAAACGGTTCGGCTTGTCCCGCTCCTTCCAGTGTTACTGAACCGGTCACACCGTCAATCGGACGAAAGCCGGGGTCAAAGGCATAGCCGTCAAAGTGCACTGGTTCACCACGAGTGAAAACCCTTTTCACCGGTGCAATTCGGATTGGCGCCAAATCGTCAGTGAGAGTGAGCCAGCCAGCTACACCATCTACAAACCGATGGTATACCATTTCATCATGCCCCAGGCCAAGAGTAACAAATCCCCATGTCCAGAACGGTAAAGCCGCCTGAGCCAACAACTTTCCAGGTCCATGTCGGCGGTAGCCAATCACCGGCAGGTTCCCATGACGAGTTCGCAAAGATGTTCGCACGAGAATAACACCCTCCGGCGCAATGCGATCACACGGAACCAGCTTCTCAAATGGGGGCAGTGATGCCCATATTTCTCGGATAGAGGATGATTCCTCTGCCAACCGGACTGCCGGGTGATAAAGCTGATCCTCTTGCGGTTCACCGTGATAGTCAATGTAGCGTTCTTCCTCCCGGGAAGACTGGTGGAATGGCAACAGGTTATTGAACCATTCGCATGGACCCCGAGCGGCAAAACGGCGCCCCATTAATACCCAGATAGCTCCTCCTCGATCTTCGAGATAGGATTTGATAAGATCACTGCGACTCTCAAGCCGATTCGGGTCGGGGTCGTGGAAGATAACTAGGTCATATCGGTTAAGCTCTGCTTGCCGTGAGGGAAACCGTCCGGTCAAATTACCGGCGTTTGGCCCGGTCGCTATCAATTCGACCTCGAATCGGTCAGACTGTTCGAAGAATCTGCGAAGGAAACCAATCTCATAGTCCGGACTTTCACTGACCAAAAGAACCATCAAGCGGCTCTTAAGCACTTTAACTGCAAATGAAAGAGAGTTATTATCATCGGTTTCTTCACTCGGCAAAGAAGGCACCTGCACTCTCAGGAGTTTTCTGCCGGGTGCAGACGGAATTAGTTTCAGCGTTACTTCCCCAAAACCACCATCTTCCATTACCGTAAACTCAGCAGCATCCATTATTCGGTCGGAATCGACCAATTCAACCCGAACCTTTTGGCCGGAACCGTCATGCCAGTTGAGCTTTACTTTGATTTCTGTGGGGCGTCCCATAAAAACGATTGGGTTGAACTCGATATCGGTTACCCCAATATCGAAACTTCCCTGCCCCGACGACATGTCAATTGATATTATCGGTGTTAGAGCTGTTGTGGCAACTTCAGTGGGATTGCGACCTGAGTTTGAGTTACCGTCGGAAAACAAAAGCCAGTAATCATCCCGATGGCCAACCTGTAACCGGTCGAGCTGATGTAGAACATCTCCAAGGGAGGTTCGATTGGATTCAACTTCGTCGACTGCGGAAGTTAGATTGCCACCCAGATAATACGTGGTTAATTCGGCTGATCTCGATAGCTGTTGGAAGTTTTCTCCTGCCAGAAGAGAGTCTATTCGATTTCTTCTTGTTTTACCTGACTCGGTTTTCTCCATACTCAGAGAATGGTCAAGCAGCAAGCTGATTTTTCGGGGATGCTCGTATTCGCGAGTGAAACTGATAACTGGCTGAAATAAGGCCAGTACGAGAGCCAGAATAGCTACCATCCGAAGAGTGGCAAGAACAGTGCGTATCAGCCAAGGTAAAGGAGGATTGGTTCGCCGATATAGCAACGCGGTCAAGCCGACCAGAACCACAACCGCCAGCGCAGTCAGGAACGGGTACTCGGTGAGTATCTCAACGGAGGGGTTATTCCAGCCAAACATAATGCCAATTATACATTTCTATTGAGTTATTGTTCAATAACGCCAGTCTGGAGAAAGCCTGCTTATGAAGCACGCGCGGTTGTAAACTGTACCATGTTCACCAGGCACTTCAGATAATCTGAATCAGGGATATGTGAGATAGCCTCCAAGCCTTCTTCACTAATTCTGTTAGCCTTGTTGTAGGCGTACTCTATACCGCCGTTCTCCTGTATAAACTGGTATACTTTATCAAGTTTTTCGCGTGAGCTATTCTGACGCAGGTATGATATTATTTCCTTTTTGCTCGCCTTTCCCGTTTTCCGCAGAGAGTAGATAAGAGGTAGTGTAATTTTGCCGGTAAGTACATCATTGCCCGGTTCTTTTCCGGTAACTTTTGCATCACCAACAAAGTCCAGCAGATCATCAACAATTTGAAAAGCAATGCCAATATTTTCCCCAAACTGGGCAAACCTGTGACACTCACGCTTCCCGCGATTACCAAGGATAGGACCGATTTCACAGGCAACATCGAACAGCGAGGCCGTTTTATCGGCAATGATTGTCATGTACTCATCTTCAGACAATTCGTAATTTCCGGTCTCTTCAATCTGCCGTAATTCGCCGATAGAAACCCGCTCGGTAGCCCGAGAAATAGATTTCATGAGATCAACCGACTCTACTCCCACCATTATCCGAAATGCTTTAGCAAACAGATAGTCGCCCATTAGCACCGAGATAAGATTGGTCCATTGGGCATTGACGGTTTCCTGTCCGCGCCGCATTTTCGATTCATCAACAACATCATCATGAAGCAGCGTAGCGGTATGGATGAATTCCAAAGCAAGTGAAGAATCAACAGTATGGGGAGTAAAGTTGTCGGCAGCGTGTGATGACAGGAATAAAAAAGCTGGCCGAATACGTTTTCCCTTGGAGCGAAGAAGATGTTGAGCAACCGATGCAATCAGAGGTGAATCACCCTGAAGATGGTCGTAAAGCTTTTTATTAAACTCATCCAGATCGGATTGAATTAGTTTTGTATGTTCAAGCAGCTGCTGATTGTCCAGATTACCCACTTCAGTCTCGCTTCAGTTCATATTCTCGGAAGGCAATAATAGCTCCTCGCAGAGAACTTGTCAATTAGTTTGACTTAACTGATGTAGTTCTTCTTTCAGCGGTATTGTTAGAACTGTAAGGCAAGGGTTCCAACGCCGTCTCTACACAAGAGACTTAGACTGTTCTCTGACTTTGCTACCATCTTGCCGCTGTTCCGGAGATAAGTTCCTGAAGTGCGTCCCGGTAAGCATCATCTTGGAAATATAGACGTTCATTGTGACCGCCACGAAGAGCTACAAAACATTTGGGTGATTTGGCTGTTGCAAATAACTGTTTCCCCATATCATAAGGGATTATTTCATCCTCTGGCGAATGAGTCACCAGTACCGGACAGGCAATCTCACCAATTTTCTCTAACGAGTTAAGGTGGTACCGCAATAGTAAGCTAATCGGAAAGAAAGGAAACATCTTTGCTGCCATCGCCCGGGCTGAAGTAAGTGATGATTCGACTATTAAACCGCGACAGGGAACTTGGCGAGCCAAATCGATAGCTACTACTCCCCCAAGAGAACGCCCAAACAACACAATTTGTTCTGATTTGTATCTGCCCTCAATTTTCAACCAATCAAAACATGCCCTGGCATCGACATAGATATTTTCCTCACTGGGAGAACCATCGGATTGACCGTAACCTCGATAGTCAAATATAAAGATATCGGCGCCCAGTCCAAGTATGTACTCAATCGTTTCAAATCGATGTGAGATATTCCCGCCATTGCCGTGACAGAAAAGAAGCACTGAAGTTGGTTTACTGTCACTTGCTATAGTCGTCCTAAATAGCCAGCCATGGATTTTCTCTCCCGGCGCTACTTCGATGAATATATCCTCGTATTCCAGTCCTACTTCATCGGGTGTAATAACCAATTCGCTAGTTGGGAAGAAAACCATCTTGTCCTGCATGATGTAAAGATAGATACCGAAAGCTACGAATATTACCGCCAGAAGAAGAAAAGGCCAGAGCATCATGCGAGTCACTTTCACTTATCTCGGGGCTCGTTCATATAACCACATCATATCGGAGAAACTTCCCTGTACAGCAATTGTCACTTTGTTACTCCCATTCAATGGTAGCTGGTGGTTTTGAAGATATATCGTACACAACCCTATTGACTCCCTTGACTTCACGAATGATTCGGTTGGAAATATGAGCTAATATATTGTGATCTATATGTGCCCAGTCGGCTGTCATCCC
>QNAG01000075.1 GCA_003641415.1 Candidatus Zixiibacteriota bacterium
CAGAAAGATCGATCCAGATTGAAGTATCGCCGGGGCTTGACATGGATATCGGTCTTGTTTGCCGGAGTGACCCGGAACCTCTGGTTGTACACGGGCAAATACTCCCCGAGAACGACGTTGGCTTCCTCCTTGGTTTTTCCTTTAATCGCATCTCTTTCACCAGCCGATCCTGGAGCGCCCCAAACAACCGCTCAATGCGCCCCTTGGCTTGAGGCGAATGAGCATGTATCACTTCTACTCCCAATTCATCCAAAGTCCACTCAAACTGGCTCATCGGTCGACTAACACCAGCAAGCTCTTCCTCAATCGTTAGCTTCCGACTATACTTGTACGTCGTGTGTTTATCGAGGTAGATGCTCAAAGGAAGACCGTACTTCCTGATATACCGTTTGAAGCTGTCCATCGCCGGTAGCGTTCCCTCATAATCATAGAACCGACCGTAAATATGAATTGTTCAGCAAACCCTAATTTATTAATGTAACACCATGATTTTGTGTCAGGATAGATAGTATTTCAAGTTTGACAATGTTGTTATACCACGGATATATTCACGTCGATGATGTTTCCTTTACGAATCATACGCAAAGTGATATTTATATCACTGTTGACTACACTTCTTTTGCTGGTTGTTCTTGCTCCAACAACTCTATCAAGCGTTGATGTTCTTGTTCAACATGCATTGTGCGATGTTCGCATTCTGTATCTGGCCGGCGAAGATGAAACCATTGATTGGGCTACCCTTTATTATCTCAATGATTACTATGGCTGTGCTGTCGATGTTATGCAGCCAAATCGTCGCGCTACGCTACGTGTTGCCATAAGAGATATCCCCGATCATAACATTGTTATGCGACGCGTTTTCCTTCCTGATGATAACCCTGCATTAATAGATTCTGTCGTACAGGGATTGTTTTCGCATCGACGACCGGATATTGTTCTGATTGGATGGTCGCCGGGGGACTCTCTTTTTGAAGCTTTCCGTGATCGGTTGGTATCGTTAGAGCCATCGCAATTATACCAGTTTAATATCCGTCGTCTGTTTGAGCAAATTGACACTCCGGTTCAGATTCATGACTCCTCAATTGATCAGGTGGTATTGAATACTGTAGAGTTACACCACCGTTATCGCGAGAGGATGCGAGCTGAATTGCCATTGCTGGGCATCGCTGCCACCATGCCAGAGAAGTCGGGTGGCAAGCTGGTTCGCTACCAACTCCTTTCAGGAGGGAAAACAGGAGATGGAAGAGGGGTTGACTTTCTGTCCGGGTTGACTCGTTTTCAGTTAATAAATGTTTTAGAAGATTTGCTTCCTCCCGGTCCCAAGAGGGAGACTCTTGTTCTTCAGGCTCGCAAGTTGATATCATCGTTGCAATCATCGTTTAAGAAGGATGGTCGAGCTAAAGTGGATGCGATCCTTGACGGATATCGGACAATGTTGGATCTGCAAAACGCTGTTGCAGGTGATTCCCTTCTGATGCAATCACGATTAGACTTGAAATCATACTTTGATAACCTGACTGCCTCGGTACAGACTGCAGCGTTGGAAGCTGTTGGTATCCGGTGGGAAGGTAAGGTTATCCTTCGAGACTCACCTCGCGGTCCCAAGCTAAAGTACCGCGCATCGCTGTCGGCCAATGGTCCTAAGGAAGTACGGTTGAAATCGGTGTGGTTTCTCCCCTACTGGGATACGGCCAGAGTCCCCATTGATACTATTTCAGTACAGGTAACACCTCATCAATCGTTTGTGCGTGAATACCTCATAGACATCGACCGTCAGTACCTTGAAGCCGAACAACCAGACTCACTGGTGTTTGTGGCCGAGATAGAATACGGTCCTATTCCATTGACAGCGCGTAGCACTTTACCCATCTGGGGAAAACCAATCCTGGCAGTCTCTTTTGAACCTGATTTTTACTTCGTACAATCACCGGTAGAACTGGATATCGATCGCGTTGTTTCTTCGACAACCGTTCGAGCAGTAATCACTAAACCATCCGAGTTTACCGGGGAAGTGAACTTTGAGTTTATCACACCCCGCGGTTTGTTCGCAGGCGTTTATCGAAAGAATCTTGACCTTAGGGCAGGGCGTACCAACGAGACAATCCGCGTGCCGTTTTCTATCTCCAAGCTCTTTGAGCTGGGCATTCAACATCTGATTATTGAATTATCGCAAAATGGGCGTTTGCTGGCGACTGACACTGCCATTGTTCGTATAGCATCATGCCGTGTCCCCGATATAATCAAGATTGGTTTCTTACCTGATACTTCCGGCGCTCTGGAGGACATCCTGCAAATGACCGATGCTACGTTCCGTCCCCTGACCAACAGGGGGTTGATAACAGCCAACCTTGAAGCTTATGATGTTCTTATTGTTGGTTCCGGAGCACATCGAAACCTCCCATCCCTGGCAGGAATGAAGGATAGTTTTGAGGAGTATATGCGTAGGGGAGGTAGTCTGGTCCTGCTTGGTCAGCCCGAGGATTGGCCGGAAGGCATGTTGCCTGTATCGCTTGCGCCCGCGCTGGAAATAGTTGACAGACAGGGGATCACAAGCCAAATAGAAAAGGCGCAAATCCTTTCGCATCCTTACCGCATATCAGAAAAAAACTTGTTCTCATCGTTCTTTACAAAGCGTGAAGTTTCAGCAGCCATTGTAGCCCCTGCCGAAATAGTCTTCGCGACACCCTCTGGAGCTGCTCTTTTGTCAATCTCTCGCATAGGAGATGGGCAGTTGATTTACTGTGGGCTGCCATTGTTTGACCTGATCGCAAGGCTGGACATTGATGCTGTTCATCTGTTCGCTAACATATTAAACTATTAGTCCTTGCTTTTGATTAACTGGTCAGGTTGGGGTTGTTATCATGGCGCTTAAGATGTTCCTTTAGTCGTGGATGTTGAGGAATGGTATGCAGCAATCGTATTGAACTGCAAGGTACAACCTAAGCAAGCATGACAAGATTGAGTAGCGAGAGTAGGGCAGAACCCCTTAGTGGTTCTGCCAATTCGAGAAGGCGGAACCGCTAAGAAGGGTTCCACCCTACAAGACTGTTGACCGACAAGATGTTAGCCAACAATGTCTACTTCTGCCCAACCCTGCATGTTTTCAAAGATTACATCGAAAGGACAGAGGTCTACCGTGAGACGGAGCAAGAGAAGTTCAAAAAGGTGTTCACCGTCCTTTATAATGTGAGCAAATACCTGACTTATGAAATGGCCAGACGGGGGGTGAAGATGCTTGTTGGACAGGACGGATGGAACCCAACCTTTACTTTCAAAGAGATGGAATTGCTGCAAGAAATTGGACTGTCAGAGCGGGATATTCTCTTGGGTGCTACGCTTTACCCTGCGGAATGGCTGGGGGTTAATGATAAGTACGGGGCAATTGAAGAAGGAAAGAAAGCCAACTTTTTGATTCTGAATGAAAACCCCCTGAAGAACATCCAAGCACTTTCAACTGTCTTTTCTGTCGTTAAGGATGGAAAAATTATTCTTGAGGAATAAACAAAGGTATAAAAAAAACCGCCGGGAGGGAAGACCCGGCGGCGATGCACAAGGAGTTCGGCGTTCCATCGCCTAAAGAGGTTTTTCTTGGTGTCTATCTTTCAAACAAGGATAAGACCGAAGTTGCGCTTATATTGGAGTGAGCTAGCAGTATGACACTAGACTTGAGTTTGAACATCTCTCCAATGAAATTGGTGTACTCAAGGGCATAATCAGTATCACGCAGGTTGCTTTCCGCAGAAATCAGGTTGGACTTTGCTACTTCCAGCGAGGCACGCTGAGACTCCAGATGGTTTCTCTGGGTAGCCCCAATATCAACCTGCACCTGGTCTACTTCAGCAATGGCTTCGTCAATGATTGCAATCGACTCTTCAGCTGATTGTGCCGATGTCAGATCGATTCCCTCAAGCTGACTTATCGACGCTAATGCCCCCACTGATCCATCCAGCAGATTGGAACCGTTGTACTCGGCAGTGTTAACCAGATGGTTATAGCCGGCAGTTGTAGCTACTGAGGCTGCTTCGTATGCTGCTTGCGCCGCATCACTGTTGCCGCCTTCGTTGGCTGCTCCAACCGCCAGAGTGCGCAGTTCGGTCAGTTTGGACCTAAGCTGGCTGACGCTTGACGAGGCATACTGATAACGGTTGATATTGGCTGAAACGTTCTCAATCTCCTGATTGAGCGAGGCAATCTGTGAGCGTAATCGCTCAGAAATAACCAGATCAGCCGGACCATCGGAAGCGTGGTTAATACGAAGCCCCGAAGACAATCGTTCCAGAGATATAAACATCTTGTTCCGACTGCTGTTGATACTTCGAATCAGGCTCATCCCGCCCAGATTTACATTAATACTAAGGGACATTATACCCTCCCACCCCACGATTGGGTTTTTTGGTTCACCCTTTTATCAAGCACTGTTGATGCCAACTAAGTCATAATCACAACAAGTGCTGTAACAATAACTTATAGGGCGGAATAGTTTTTTAACAAACGAAACTGTGGACAAGTATAGGATTCATCCAACTATTAATTGTCATTTGGGAACACCTGACTAAGAAAACTGGCGATACATAATTGGAAAATTAAAAAAATGCCACCGGCAGGGTAGTTAAACCGGTGGCAATCTGGAGGAACCAAACAGCAGAACTTATCTGCTTTATGGGTTTATCTGTTATTTATGTTCTATCTATCATCTTATGGGTCATCATATTCTCATCCATGAAATCATGAGTCCCCCAATCGACGGATATAGGCTGGAATGGTTCTATCGGCTTCGGTAAAGAGAGGAACCCTACTGGAGCTATTCCTGTGATGTCCGTTCCCATTTCCGTTACCAGAATTCGAGAAGGTTTCTTCAGCACCTACCAGAGCCACTTCCGGTTCTGCCTTTTCAAGCGGTTCTTCAATTGGTGTTTCAATTGTCGGATTTTTTTCCCGTTCGGGGAATAACGATATCGGCTTGGCCGGGGAAAACTGAGATACCACATCCTTTTTCACCTTTACAGAGACCTCAGTTTTGTCGTTTCTGAATCCAGTGGCAATGACTGTTACTCGCATCTGATCTTCCATCTGATGATCGATAACAGCGCCGAAAATGATATTAGCATTGTTGCCGGCAGCTTCATAGACCAGTGAAGTGGCAGTGTTGACATCAAAGAGGGTCATATCTTCGCCACCGGTGACGTTGATAAGTACCCCTTTGGCTCCACTGATTGAAACATCACCCAACAAAGGAGACGAGATTGCCTGCTGGGCAGCATCGACAGCTTTCTCCTCACCCCGGCCATATCCGGTTCCCATAAGAGCATCACCGCGCTCGAGCATGACCGTACGGACATCAGCGAAATCACAGTTTATAAGTCCGGGGATAGTGATTAGATCGGAAATCCCTTTGGTTGCCTGGTGCAGGATATCATCAGCAGTAGCAAAGGCTTGAGTTAGAGTAGTTTTCTTGTCTACAATCTTCAGCAGTCGCTCGTTGGGAATTGTAATCAGGGTGTCAACCTGAGCGCGCAGTTCATCAAGACCTTTGTCAGCGCGTTTAATGCGTTGAGCACCCTCAAAGAGAAACGGAGTAGTGACGATGGCTACCGTAAGCGCCTGGGCTTGCCTGGCTATCTCAGCCACTATGGGAGCAGCGCCAGTGCCAGTTCCACCGCCCATACCAGCAGTGATAAATACTAGATTCGGTTTGCCTAGAATTTCTGCAACCTGCTGACGGTTTTCATCAATTGCCGCCTTACCAACATCCGGATTGGCGCCAGCGCCAAGTCCTCCGGTCAGGGAATCGCCGATCTGCACTTTCTTTTCAGACCGATTCTGATCCAGAACCTGAGCATCGGTATTGATTGCAATAAACTCGACGCCTTTCAGACCGGCTTCTATCATACGGTTGATAGCATTGCCGCCCCCACCGCCAACACCGACTACCTTGATATTGGCGTAACCGATATAATCTTCAGCGAAACTGAACGAGTGTTTCTGGTCAGTCATTGTGGTTCCTCCTTTGACTTCCTATATTAAAATTTCTTTGTTATCCATTGTTCGAATCTTTGCAGCATTCTTCTCATTCTACCCGAAACTCCACTTTTCATTGGTTCATGTTTGAAACCATAAAGGATCAGTCCATGGGCTGTAGCGTAAGCGATTGTATTCAGTCCCTCTGGAATGTGTTCGAAATTCTCGATAATTCCCCGGCTGGTCGGCATATCCATCATCTGCTCGGCCAATTCGGGAGTGCCGGCCAGTAGTGCTCCTCCACCTGAAAGTATCAACCCGCCGGTGAGTATTTCTGAAGCACTGGCCCTTTTTACTTCGTGCACGACCAATGACAGAATCTCTTCCATACGAGGTTCAATAATGGAGGCCAGAACATGACGTGATATTTCGCGGGGGCCACGACCACCAGCAGACTCGACCGTGGCCATATCTTCCGGGTCCACAACTGATGCCAGCGCGGCTCCATAACTGATTTTAAGAGCTTCCGCTTGGTCAACTGTTGCACGCAGTCCAATAGCGATATCGTTGGTAACATTTTTGCTGCCCAGCGGAATAACGGCTGTATGTCGGATAGCGCCATCGAAAAAAACCGAGATGCCAGTCAGCTCGGCACCAATATCGACAACAACTGCACCATAATCAATCTGTTCGCTCGAAAGCAGAACTTCTGCGATGGCAAGCGATTCAAGCACTATGTGATCAACTTCAAGGCGGCATCGCTCAAAAGCGCGGTAGATATTGCGTGCCGAAGCAATCGATGCCGTAACCAGATGCGCCTCTACTTCAAGACGAACGCCAGACATCCCGATAGGGTCTTTGATACCACTCTGATCATCGACTGAAAATTCTTGCGGTATGACATGTATGATCTCTCGGTCAACGGGGATAGCCGCCGATCTCGCTGCTTCCAGAGCTTTGTCAACATCAGCCCTGGTAACTTCATTATCGACACGACTAACTGCTACTACCCCGTGACTGTTTACCGAACGGATGTGCTCTCCGTTGATGCCGACCGTAACTCGGTCGATCTCGGTCCCAGAGACCAGAGCAGCATCATTGACCGCTTTCCTGATGGAGGTCACCGATTTATCCATATCAACAATCACGCCTCGTCGCAGACCCTCAGCGGGGTGACTGCCGTGACCAATCACATACACTTTTCCTTCTGCATCCATTTCAGCCACGAGCACGACTATTTTCGAGGTCCCCAGATCAACAACGGCAATGATGTTTTCACGTGCCATGCTATTTGCTCCCCTGAGCACAGATGATCATGTCATCGTAGCGAAGGTCGATACATTTCACATTGGTGAGGTCAACATCATAGAGAAGCACAAAATCTATAAATCTCTGCATATCGTTGGATAGTTTCTGTGCCCGTAACCTTAGATGATACGGTAAACCGGAAACTAGAACTTGCAGAAATCGATAATCGGAAAAATCCACTCCGTCGATCAACCGATAGACATCAATTTTCTCCTGCCTGAGGGCTTCAAGTTGTTCTATCACTACCCTTATACGGGAATCATTACAGGTCGAGAACAAATCACCGGTAACAACGTTGGTGAAGACGGGACGTTCCCAATCAAGATGCGCGGAATTGAGCTTAACCAGACGACCCTCATGGTTCAACCCAAACAATTTACCGGTGGTCTTGCCAACCACGAAGCACAACGGATCAAACTCATTGGTACGGATGTCCAACTTATGGGGTAGACTATAGGCAATATCTACTTTGAAGACATCATCGCGAGCCAGAATAGAATGTGCCAGGCTATCGACTGGTTGATGAACAATGGAACGTGTTTCACTGAGACCCAATTTATGGGACCATCCCTCAAGAGGATCACCGTTCAGGGTTGCTCCCTGCAAACGACAGGCATCAGTGAAATTCACTATACCAATTAATGTCAGTCCCGCTGTAAGCAGGGCAATACTAGAAACAACTATCCTATTCGACAGATCCATTACAGGGTCCTGAGTCTATCCATTACTTCATGTTTGATGAGAGTAATCGAACCCGCTCCCATGATAATCACCATATCTCTAGGCTTGGCCACAGTTGCGATCTCATCTGCAGCATTTTCACGGGGTCCAATGTATTTGAAATCACCAATGCCCTTTGCCTGCGCTTTATCGACTATTAGTTGCGATGTCACTCCCTCAATCGGCTTCTCTCGTGCCGGGTAGATGTCCGCCAACAGGCATTTGTCAGCCAGAGCTAACGCTTCGGCCAGTTCGTCGGCGAAATCCCGGGTGCGGCTGAATAAATGTGGTTGATATATCACGATAAGACGTCGGTCGTAGACTTCCCGAGCAGCATTCAAGGTTGCGGCGATCTCCGTAGGGTGATGAGCATAATCATCAACGACCATTATGTCATTTATTTCAGCAACAATTTCAAATCGCCGGCTAACACCGGAGAAAGTCCTCAGACCGTCGGCTATGGTCTCAAAAGGGACATCCAGTTCACGGCACGCAGCCACCGCCGCCAGCGCATTGGCTACATTGTGACGGCCGGGCACGCGTAACACAATTTCGCCCAGCAAATCGCCGCGATAATACACTGCAAACTGTACCCGTTCCGGTCGCAACTTAATTTTAAGAGCACGGTAATCGGCATCAACGCTGAAACCAAAAGTGACATACGGGCGGGCTATCTGGTCCCGAAGGCTGGTTAACCGCTCATCATCGGCGGATATAATCACCGAACCGTAAAAAGGAACCCGGTTCATGTATGTTAGAAAAGAGTTAACCAAATCATCCACACCGTCGTAACAGTCAAGATGATCCTCTTCGAGATTGGTAACTACTGCCATCGATGGAAACATGGAGAGGAACGACCGGTCATACTCGTCAGCTTCAGCTACCAGATACTCACCGTTGTCCAGTGCGGCGCCTGTGCCCAACTCGGCTACTACGCCACCGACGATGATAGTTGGTTGATAACGGCCCATTTGGAGTATCTTGCCTATCATTGAGGTCGTGGTGGTTTTACCGTGTGTGCCTGCCACACCGATAGAGAATTTCATGCGCATCAACTCGCCCAGCATCTCCGCTCGCTTGATGACTGGAATACCACGTCGCCGAGCTTCAATTACTTCGGGGTTATCCTCACCAACCGCTGATGAAATCACGACGACATCGGTTGCGCCAAGATTCTCCGGACCATGATGGTCGTATATGTCCATCCCCAGTTTATCGAGATAGGCTGTAATATCGCTGGGAGTACAATCAGACCCACGAATCTCAAAGCCAAGGTTGTGCAGAATTTCTGCTATTCCGGACATTCCAGCTCCACCGATTCCTACGAAGAACAACTTACGAATTTTTCCAAACATGACTTTGTCGCACCTGAAGTCATCCGCTATTTGCGGTCTTATCAGCTCCTCTGTTATTTTCAACTGCTTCCCTTCGTATATCCATTATCAGTTCAATGATGTCCCTAGCGATCACGTCTACCGCCGAGCGGCTTTTCTTGCTCTCCTTAGCCAGCTGACTCTTCATTTTTAGAAACTGTTCCGATTCCATCAGCGTAACTGTCTTAACCAGCAAATCAATGCTATTAAGTTCACCTTCATCGATCATGTCCGCCATTCCTCGGTTGACGATATCGCGCGCATTCTTCCGCTGATGATCGCCTGCGGCATAAGGATACGGGATAAGAATCGAGGGCAGTTCGCAAGCAGTCAGTTCCGCCAGGGTCAGCGCCCCTGCCCGGGTCACCACCAGATCGGAGGCGGCGTAGACATTTCGCATATTGTGAGCAAAGGGGAAAAGGGTGCAGCTGGAAGCCTTGCTGCCCGCCCTGGCGGCGACATCCTTGTGGTCCCTTCTCCCTGTTTGCCACAATACCTGGTACCCTGCGGGCAGGGAATTATTTTTCAAACTCTTCAAAACCGCCTGATTGATAGTCCTGGCTCCCTGGCTCCCACCAAGAACAAGAATCGTTTTCTTTGACGGATCGAGGTTATACTCTGCGCAAGCGGCATTACGATCACCATCGAAAATCGTACCTCGCACCGGATTGCCGGTAACAAGTATTTCTGCGTTGGTATGCAGATACTCCTTCGCTCCGGTAAAGCCGAGATAAATACGTCGGGCACGGCTTGCGAGCTGTCGTGTAGTGATACCGGGGAATGAATTCTGCTCTTGGAGGACAGTGGGAATTTCTTTCCAAACTGCCATTTTTAGAACCGGCCACGAGACATATCCCCCAGTACCAACCACAATATCAGGCTTGAACTCATTCAGCAGAGAACGAGCCTTGAGCAAAGCGCACACCAGCACAAATGGAACCAGGAGGTTTTTGAGTGTAAATGACCGCACAAGACCACGAACATTTATCAATCGGAGAGGAAAACCCAACAGATCGCGCATACGGTACTCCAATCCCCGACGAGTACCGACGAAAATGATCTCAGTTCCGTCACGATCAGCCAAAAGCTCGCGGATACGCTCGGCGATTGCAATAGCAGGGAACAGATGTCCACCAGTGCCGCCACCAGCAAAGACAATATGAATTACACGTTGAGTCATTACGCCTTCACTCTCCGCGACAGGTTCAGGAGCACTCCAACGGCTATACTTGATATCAACAGCGACGATCCGCCATAGGAGATGAACGGCAACGGAAGACCGGTGACCGGAAGTAGGCAGGTCACCACACCGATATTGACAGCCATATTCACAAACAGTGACAGAGTCAAACCACCAGCCAGGAGATAGCCAAACTTGTCCGGTTGTGCCATAGCAATCTTAAAACCGCGAAACAGGATATACATAAACAGCAAGAGCAGAATCAGCAACCGCAGAAGGCCAATCTCCTCACCTATGGCGGCAAAGATGAAATCCGTATGTGGATAAGGCAGGAAGAACAGCTTCTGGCTGCCATCACCCAGTCCAGCACCAAATAGCCCTCCTGCTCCCAATGTCAACGCCGCCTGCATACTTTGATAACTACCCTGAAGGGGGTCAGCCAGTGAAGCGATATAATCGAGAATGCGTACTTTCTTGTATCCTATCACAAAGACCAGAAAGGCCGCAATCCCCGCCAGAGGTGTTGCAGCTACCAGAAGATGTTTCATACGTGCTCCGGCGAGGAAAAACACCCCAACAACAGTAGAGAAAATAACGATAGTTGTGCCCAAATCTGGCTCTAGAACTATCAGTAGCAAAGCGACACCTATCGGGGGACCGTATTTCAGCAGCAGCCCTTGCCAGTTAGCTATGTTTAACTCACGATTTGACAACGAGAAAGCCAGGGAATAAATCATCACGAGTTTGAAGAACTCTGAGGGTTGCACTGTCAGTGGTCCA
This sequence comes from Candidatus Zixiibacteriota bacterium, assembly GCA_003641415.1. GTDB lineage: Bacteria > Zixibacteria > MSB-5A5 > GN15 > FEB-12 > B120-G9. The sequence goes on from QNAG01000075.1 coordinate 11,320, forward strand.
ATGAACAACCAGCGTTGCGAGCCATTGACAGGCTCAGCGAGGAATACCGCCGCCAGTGCACCCAACATGATAACGTAGGCGGGAACTGAATAAACCGCAAAACGAACCAGGTTGATACGGGTTATTACCCACACCATTAGAAGCGAGAGCACTGCCCAGATGATTTGTTGACGGAGGAAAAATAAGTGCGAACCGAAGCGACTTTCGGCAATCATGGACGATGTTGAATACACAGCCACCAGGCCAACCTCCAGTGTCAGCAGATAGGTCACCAGAAGCCGTTCGTCAATACGCTTTTCAGACTGCCGGGCTTTCGTGGTCTTTCTTACCATTTCTCAATTCCGCTATGGCCGCCTTGAAGGCATAACCACGTTGTTCAAAGTTATCAAACATATCAAAACTGGCACAGGCCGGCGAAAGCAGTAC
>QNAG01000076.1 GCA_003641415.1 Candidatus Zixiibacteriota bacterium
AGCCACACCGGCAGCAAACGGAATGCGTTCACGGTTGGTCCAGATCAACTCATCATAATCAGCTCTGGCTGTCTGCTTGTGAGGATCAATAGTACTTGCCCCCAGACCCGGGAAATGTTTCAGGCAGGATAATACGCCTGCGTTTTTGGCTGTTTCAACTGCAGCAACCACAAAGGGTTGTACTTCTCTATGGTTTTTTCCAAAGCACCGCCCTTCTAAGCAGGTGTTCATCGGGTTTGTAAAAATATCGCAAACGGGGGCAAAATTCAGATTAATTCCGATTGATTCCATAAAAATAACCGAACGAGAATAATCCTCGCGGAACTGATCCACATTTCCGCCCTGACCATATTCTTCAGCCGAGCGGAACTCCGCCGGCACACCCCGGAGACGACAAATACGCCCCCCCTCCTGATCAATTGCAATAAACGGGTGATTGCTATCACAGGCCTCTCTTATCTGCGCAATGTTTTCCCTGGTCTTCTCATGGGAAGGACAGTTTTCCTCAAAGAGAATGACACCGCTAATTTGTTCCTTTCGCAGGAAATCGAGAAACTCCTGTGACGGTTCCTCACCATGGAACCCTATTATGAATAATTGACCAACCTTACTTCTAAAATCCGACATAACTATTTCCCCCGCGCTGGGATGATATTATTAGCTATTCTTAAAAGCCTTTTATATAAATTTATATTACACATACGTGATTCCTTCCCTTGTCTTTGGCCTGGTAAAGGGCACGATCCGCTACTGATATGAGCTCTTCCTGGGTGTGACCATTCTCGGGAAAAGAACTGACTCCAACCGAAACAGTAATACCCAAACGCTCATTATCGGTAACAACAGATGACAATTCCACACGTTCACGAATTCGTTCGCCAATGACAAATGCCTCGTCTTGTTGAGTTTGAGGCAGGATGACAACGAACTCTTCACCTCCATAGCGAGAGAATATGTCAACATCGCGGATGCTGCTCTTAATGACTTCAGCCAGATGCTTAAGAAGCAGGTTCCCTTTCTCATGACCGTAAGTGTCGTTGAATTTCTTAAACCAGTCAATATCAACCATGATCATGGACAGTGGCAAGTTGTACCGGCCAGCACGACGCTTTTCTTCCTCGAACTTGCGAATGAAGTAACGGTAGTTATAGGCGCCGGTAAGGTCATCAATAATCGTCAATTCCTCTGTCTGTTTGTGTAACTCGGCATTTTCCAGAGCCATAGCAGCCGATCGCGCCACGGTTGACAAGGTCTGCAAATCTCTCTCGGTGAATGCCTTCAGAGCATCAGATTCAACTGTTACTACACCTTTTATTCGACCATGCGAATTCATAGGCACTACCATCGCTGATTGAGTTCCCTCGACCAGAGTATTATAGTCATGTTGCTTTTTAGTATCAAGAATACGCACAGGCTCATCCAATTCACAAACCATTTTGACCAAATTAAATTGTTCAATATCAACAGACTTAATGCCGAAATTTGTACTACCGTTCATCGACCTTACCCGGTAAACGAAACCATCTGTTTTGTCCTGGAAGATTATCGCGTGGTTAGGATAGTCAAGTATCGAACCAAGAATTTTCGTCATCTCCTTGACAACACTTTCAGGTTCTAAGATCGTCGATAGATGTCGCATGTTTGCATACACCATTTCCATCTGCCCCTGGAATCGTTCCAGCTCGGATGTGCGAAGATTAAGAGTGTCGAACAGATGAAGTAATCGTCTTTCAGAGCGTCTCATATAGTCAGAGATATAAGAAATGGCAAGGAAAGAGACAATAAACATTCCTGTACGGAGAGAGACATCAAACAAACAAGTAATATTCAAGGAGCTATATATTGAGACCAGGTAAACACCGATTATTAGAAATATGGTTGCTGCTGCTAACCAGAACCGCAACACATAAGCCGCCACAGAAATCGTTATTAGAAACATCAGGTAAAATGAAGAATCGAGTCCTCCACTCTGGATCACCATTGTCGGCACCACGAGAATATCAATAACAATAGATGACAAGTATGCCAATTTGATATCAAATAATCCTTTATTGGCATAGAAAAAAATAGTCAGATGGATTACAAAAGAGATGAGGATTGTGTAAAAAAGCAGAGGGTCTTGTATATCGAGCCCGTGATCAAATATATACAAAGCATAGATAACCAGTACACCCAGCCTGGCTAGCAAATATATGCTGTCAAGACGCGGCAGGAGAGTCTTGTTTCTATCGAGGAATAGTTTCATAACCGCATTACACCGTATACACAGTATATCGGCTTAGGCAATAGAAAGTTTATGAAACTGAAGACTATATAGGAAAATGGAAGGCTCATAACGAGACGGACGAACGAATTTGATGATGGCCATAACGACCACGCCCAAAGCCAGGATCAGCAAAATGATATCGGTCACTGCCAGTAGAGTATTTCCTAATGACAGATATTGGGACTTTACCAACAAACCCTACAGGCTTGAACCACCCGGCAATCGTAATATTAGTTATATCAAACGCTCTATTCAAAAAAAACGCCCGGAGTGCGGGCGTTTTTCATAAACCAATTCAGCAAATTACTTATTCAGATTTATCCTCTGATTTCTCTTCGGACTTATCCGGCTGCTTAGTTGAGATCTCTTTAGTTTTGGCTTCCACTTTTCCCCCGTTTTTTTCTTCGGAAGTGGCGGTTTTGGCTGGTTTCTCAGCAACAGTTTCAACTGGCTTTTCTTCCGGCTTGGTATCCGGCTCAACAGGCATCTCAGCCGAAAGCTTTACTTTAGCTTTCTTTGAGGATTTGTCGCTTAGCTCTTCCTTGATACGAGCCGATTTGCCGGTCAGGCTACGCAGATAATACAGTTTGGCGCGTCGCACTGAACCGGAGCGAATTTTCTCAATTTTATCAATGTTGGGTGAGTGTAGTGGAAATACACGCTCGACACCAACTCCACTGGACACTTTACGAACTGTAAAGGTCTCTCCCGTACCTCCGCCACGACGTCCAATTACTGTGCCCTGAAAGACCTGGATACGCTCTTTGTCCCCCTCCTTAATTTTCACATGCACACGGAGGGTATCACCCGATCCGAAAGCCGGGATATTTTCCCGAAGATAGCTCTTCTCAATGTGGGCAATACGTTTCATCGTTTTGTCCTTTCGTACTCTATATTATAATATTGTATTTTCAAACATCTTCTCATTAACTATCAACCTGAATATCTATTAACTTTATTAACCGTTATTATCTTTCTCTTTTTCAGCTTTCTTTATCTTATCGGTGGATCGCTTCAGTTCAGCTTCCTCTTCAATTGATAGGTCAGCTTCGGTTATCAGGTCAGGTCTGTTTGCCAAACACTTTCGCAGAGCCTCCCGACGGCGGAACAGTTTAATCTCTTTATGATTACCGGCAACAAGTTCTGGAGGAACTTCAAAACCTTCATACTCTGCCGGCTTTGTGTAACACGGAGCGCCAAGGATATTGTCCATATAGGAATCCTCCAAGGCTGTCTCGAAATTGCCCATCGTTCCGGGAATAAGTCGCGCTACTGCATCTACAATTACCAATGCTGCCGGTTCACCTCCAGAGAGGACATAATCCCCTATAGACACCTCATCCAAATCATAAAGATGTCTCAACCGCTCGTCTACCCCGAGGTAGTGACCGCAAATGATGGTCAGCCGCTCACATAACGAATAGCGGATCGCTCGTGGCTGATCAAACTTCTTACCGGCTGCTGAAGTGAGTATAATTCTTTCATTATCATTACCGGCTTTCCGATGGTCACTATGATAATATCCAAGCGCTTTCAGACACCGGTCTAAAGGCTCCACCTTGAGCACCATACCTCCGCCACCGCCGAATGGGGTATCATCGACTGTGCGATGTTTGTCGGTAGCGTAGTCACGCAGGTTGATTATTTCGATGTCAAAGAGCTGTCTCTCAATCGCTTTTCCCAAAAGTGATTGCTTCAACGTCAAGCTGAAGTAGTCAGGGAAAAGCGTAACTATATTAAATTTCATCAAAGGCCGTTCAACTATTCTCGTTCTCCACTATACCAGAAGGATCAATCGTAATTTGTTTAGCCTCTATGTCTATCTTGCTTACGAACTGTCTCACTGCTGGAAATAGTATCCGATTGCCGTCTACAGTGTCGATGATGTAAGTATCATTAGCCGGGTACTGCTCCACATCGACGACTACCCCAAGCAACTGACCTGTATTTTTCTCTACCACTTCACAGCCAATCAGGTCAAAGATGTAATGACTTCCGAGGGGAAGCTCCACGAGTTCTTTCTTAGGGACAGCCAGATCACAATTGGTGAGTCGAGCTACATCCTCGGGAGTTCTCATTCCTTCAAATAGCAATACGGGTCGCCCGGACACCAGGCGAGCTGATTCTATAACCAGTTTTTCCCAATTACCACGTATACTAACAAGAATTTCCTCCAAATCGATAAAGCGATCCGGGAAATCGGTGTCGGGTGTAATGAATATCTCTCCATTCACTCCCCGAGGACGACCCACCTGGCCAACTATAACCAACTCACTATCTGGCACTTATTAATCCTCAAGGATTTCTAAAACCGCACGCTTTCCCTGTCGGGCAGCCATAGCTGATAACAAGATACGGATAGATCTGGCAGTAGCTCCACCTCGACCAATTACTTTGCCCAAATCAGGTTGAGCCACATGAAGCTCAAACACTGTTGTGCGGCTACCTACTACTTCCTTTAAATCCACTTGATCAGGGTTGTCAACAATCGACTTAACAATATACTCGACGAATTCCTTCATGGTATCCATCCTTTCCTTATTCCAAAGTCGGTTCAGAATCGAAATTACAGTCACACTGGTTCCAAACTAATTATCTCGTAGTGATATCGATTGCAGCCGTTAGGTTAATCGGCTTTTTTACTTTCCTCGGTATTTTCTGAAGTTGTTGTTTCCTCCGTTTTTACTTTAGCTGTCTTTACTTCCTCAGCTTTGGCAATTGCCGCTTTCTTCATTTTTCGCGTTTTTTTAGGACGCTCAGTAATGGTTGTAGATAAAGTTATTTCAGAAACATCCTCACCTTTTTTAATGCGCAGGTATTTCTCATTGAAACCTACTTGGGTGAAAATTGAATTGACAGTATCCGATGGGATTGCTCCCTGATCCAACCAGTAGTTGAGTCGATCCTCTATCAGTTTTACCTGAGCCGGTTTCTCAATTGGGTTGTAGGTCCCCAAAATCTCAAGAAAACTACCATTGCGTGCCCGCCGCGAATCTGCAGCGACGATACGATAGAAGGGCTGTTTTTTCTTGCCCATCCGACGAAGTCTAATGTGTACGGCCAAAAATCCTGACCTCCGTTTTTCAGGTTTCAGTTCAGAAGGGCATCATCCCTTTGGGTAGCCCTTTGAACTTACCTTTATTCATATTACTAAACATCTTCTGCATTGTATAAAACTGCTTCAACAGTTGGTTGACAGACTGAACAGAATTACCAGACCCTCTGGCAATACGCCTTTTACGTGAACCATCGATTAAACCTGGATTGCGGCGCTCAGGAATAGTCATAGATTTGATGATCGCCACCATACGTTCCATGTTCTTCTCGTCAACCGTGACCCCTTTGAGCGCTTTGCCCACCCCAGGAATCATTTTTAGCAATCCGTCGAGCGGTCCCATCTTCTTTATCTGATTCATCTGCTCCAGGAAATCCTCAAAGTTAAATTGAGCCTTGAGGAGTTTCTCCTGCATCTCAATCGCTTTTCCCTCATCGATCGTTTCCTGAGCCTTCTCGACCAGTGAGACGATATCCCCCATGCCGAGAATACGGGAGGCCATCCGGTCGGGATGGAATGGTTCCAGATCACCTAACTTCTCTCCGATTGAAGCCAGCTTGATAGGACAACCGGTTACCTCGCGGATAGACAACGCCGCCCCACCACGAGCATCACCATCCATTTTGGATAGCACAACACCGGTGATATTCAACCTTTTGTGGAACTCCTCGGCAACTTTAACTGCATCTTGGCCGGTCATGGCATCAGCTACCAGCAATAACTCATCCGGTTTCACCTGTTCCTTGATTTCTTCAAGCTCTGTCATTAACTCATCGTCGATATGCAACCGCCCGGCCGTGTCAAGGATAACCAGGTCAATGAAATTCTTCTCGGCATACTTAACTGCTTCGCGACATATTTCCGGTGGTTTCTTCCCTTCTAGTGAAAAATGCTCCACCGCAATCGAGTCGGCAATAACTTTTAACTGTTTCACCGCTGCTGGACGGTAGATATCGGCTGCTACCAACAGAGGCTTCTTGTTTTTCCGACGGTGCATCAGGGCAAGTTTGCCACAAAGCGTGGTTTTGCCCGACCCCTGTAAACCACAAACCATGTAAACGGTTGGCGACTTATCGATAGGCGCTATTGGTTCGGCTTTATTCCCCAGAAGAGAAACCAGTTCGTCATGAACTATCTTGATAACCTGCTGGCCGGGTTCAATCGACTTGAGAACACTCTCACCGACCGCTTTCTCCTGGACACTTTTGACAAATCGTTTGGCAACTTTATAGTTAACATCCGCTTCAAGCAATGCCTGCCGGACTTCGCGCATCGAATCCTTGATGTTCTTCTCCGAAAGCATCCCCGCACCGCGGAGTTTCTTGAAGACTGTTTCCAATTTGTCAGTCAGATTACTAAACATACAAAATCAACAATAGCTTTCCCGCTCGAATCCTCGGCGAGATTCTACCTCGTCAAATCATTCATATCATTAGTTACCGTTAAGTCCCCTTTGGGGATACGGTAAAATAAAAAAGCTCAATAATATACTGAAAACGAATTATTTGGCAAGAAATTTATATTTTCAACTGGAAAATTGAAATTAATATCAGGGGATACATCCTTATTCCCTGATCTTGGCAATCTATGTTCTACGATAATCAGAAAAATATATAATACTTATAGTTAAATTTTCTTATATAGTCACAGGACTCTGATCCAACTATTATTTCACAAGCGCCCGCATATACTCACGGTTCATCATGGCAATAGACTTAACTGAAATCTCTTTTGGGCAAACAGCCTCACATTCATAGTAATTCGTACAGTTGCCAAAACCTTCTATATCCATCTGTGCCACCATCTTACGGACTCGTTGCTCTCGTTCCACTTTTCCCTGTGGAAGGGTAGCAAGGTGACTGACTTTAGCTGAGACAAAGAGCATAGCCGAGGCATTCGGACAGGCTGCCACACAAGCCCCGCAGCCAATACAGGCCGCAGCATCCATAGCTTTATCTGAGATTTCCTTATGGATGGGAATAGCATTGGCATCAGGGACACCCCCAGTATTAACTGAAACAAATCCTCCCGCTTGCATAACGCGATCTAAGGAAGAACGGTCAACCATCAGATCTCTGATTACCGGAAATGCTTTGGCGCGGAAAGGTTCAATTGTGATGGTGTCACCATCCTTGAAATTGCGCATACGAAGCTCGCAGGTTGTACATCCCTTTTTCCCCCCGTGAGGGATCCCGTTTATCACAAGCGAACAAGCACCACAAATTCCTTCGCGACAATCATGATCGAAATGAATCGGCTCGATATCTTTCTTGATCAAATCTTCATTCACCACGTCGAGCATTTCCAAAAATGACATATCTTCGTTGATGTCGTTTGCTTGGTAGATTTCTAAATGACCTTTATCCTGAGAGTTTTTCTGACGCCAAACACGTAGTGTTAGATTCATTATTTGTAGCTCCTTGTCGCTAATTCTACGTTTTCAAACTCAAGCTCCTCCTTATGCAGCTCTGGCTTTACACCATCGCCTTTATATTCCCAGGCGGAGACGTATGCAAACTTCTTATCATTACGCAGGGCTTCCCCTTCTTTAGTTTGATATTCCTCTCGGAAGTGAGCCCCACAGGATTCTTCACGATTGAGAGCATCATAGCAAAAAATTTCAGCAAACTCGAGAAAATCAGCTACACGGCCCGCTTTCTCCAATGTCTGATTTAATGATTCATTACTTCCCAGAACTTTTACATTCTGCCAAAATTCTTCCTTCAGAGTCGCAATTTCTTCAAGCGCCTTTTTCAAACCGGATTCATTGCGGGCCAAACCAGCCTTCTCCCACATAATTTCACCGAGAGCTTTATGGAAAGAATCAGCCGTACGTTCACCCTTAATCGACATCAGTTTCTTGATTTTCGCTGAGACTGCTTCCTCTGCCTCGCGAAATTCAGGTCGGTCTGTAGTAATGTTTTGAGCTCCCACCCGTGCAAAGTAGTCTCCGATAGTATAAGGTAAAACGAAGTAGCCGTCAGCCAACCCCTGCATCAAAGCTGATGCACCAAGTCGATTGGCTCCGTGATCAGAGAAATTGGCTTCGCCTATAACATGAAGTCCAGGGATATTACTCATTAAATTGTAATCAACCCACAAACCGCCCATAGAGTAATGAGAGGCTGGATATATGCGCATTGGGACTTGATATGGGTCTTCGTCATTGATAAGCTCGTACATATCAAAGAGGTTCCCATATTTTTCACTAATAACCTTTTTACCCAGACGTCCAATAGCTTCTGAGAAGTCCAAATATACACCATATCCGGTAGGTCCAACTCCTCGGCCTTCATCACATACTTCTTTTGCAGAACGCGAGGAGATATCACGAGGGGCAAGGTTACCAAAACTGGGGTATTTTCTTTCCAAATAGTAATCGCGTTCCTCTTCGGGAATTTCCCCCGGGGGACGCTTGTCGCCCTTGTTTTTAGGTACCCATATCCGACCATCATTGCGTAATGACTCAGACATTAAAGTAAGTTTTGACTGATATTCTCCTGTGTGAGGAATACAAGTAGGGTGAATCTGATGATAACACGGGTTGGCAAACAGCGCACCTCTTTTATATGCGCGGTAGGCGGCAGTGACATTGCATCCAAGACCCATCGTGGACAGGTTATATACACGTCCATACCCACCAGTACCCAACACAACCGCATCAGCAGCGTGCGAACTAATCTCTCCCGTGACTAGATCACGAATGATAATCCCCTTAGCGTGACCATCAACAAGTACAAGGTCAAGCATTTCAGTACGAGGGAACATCTGTACTTTTCCCAGACCAATCTGTCTCTGAAGAGCTGAGTAAGCGCCCAGAAGTAACTGTTGGCCTGTTTGTCCTCGAGCGTAGAAAGTTCTGGATACCTGAGCTCCCCCAAACGAGCGGTTTGCTAATAGACCACCATATTCACGCGCAAATGGTACGCCCTGAGCTGCACATTGATCTATGATATTATTGGACACCTGAGCTAAGCGATAGGTGTTGGCTTCACGCGAGCGGAAATCGCCTCCCTTAATTGTATCAAAAAACAAGCGCCAAATAGAATCACCATCGTTTTGGTAATTCTTTGCTGCATTAATACCCCCCTGGGCACCAATAGAGTGTGCCCGTCGAGGGCTGTCCTGAAAACAGAAATTCTTAACATTATAGCCAAGTTCAGCCATAGTGGCGGCGGCTGATGCACCGGCTAAGCCAGTTCCAACTACAATAACGGTATATTTGCGCTTATTGGCCGGGTTGACTAACTTCATTTCAAAGCGGTGTTTGTCCCATTTCTCGGCAAGCGGACCGGATGGAACTTTCGATTCAAGCTTCATGTCAGAGTACCCCTTCCGGTAAGTTAATTATTTTCAGCAGGATTGCTGCCGGTATAACGGAAAAACCTACAAATATTACAATCGCAACAAGCCACCCCAGAACTTCAAATTTAGATTTGGTTTTATCGTTGTTTAATCCCAGGGTTTGAAAAAGCGAAGGAATAGCATGTGTTAGGTGATAGCTCAAGCTAAACATCGCTATAAAGTAAACAGTCGATATCCATCCATTCTGAAATCCAAGAACGACCATCGAATAGACATCGTGTCTACCTAAAGAATCGTGAAGGCCGGCATATTGAGGATTTGTAACAATGAAAGTGTAGTGGAGAAGGTGATAAACTACATAGAGGAAAATACCGCCACCAGTGAAAATCATCGTACGAGAGGAAAGTGAAGCTTGAACGGTTGTATTAACTATATAGCGTATTGGTCTGGAAAATAGGTTTTCAAAGTAGAGTTGGATGCCCCACCAAACATGAATCACCAGACAGACAAACATTACAAAACGAACTGACCAAAGAAGGGCTGACAAATCTTTCAGCGCCTGTGCATAGGTGTTCAATTGGTCCTGACCGATAAAAATCTGAAGATTGCCCAGCATATGCCCTACCACAAAGAAGAACATAAGAGAACCGGTAACGGCCTGGAATATCTTCTTTCCAATAGAGGAACTGATGAACGTTACCTTAGCCTGACTGGGAACAGGCTTAGCTTGAACAGTACTCATATTAGTTTCCTCATATTAATAAGCATAATTTGAATGAATTTATTCCGTTTTATATTCTTAGTCAAGTGAATTGCTGGAAAGGTATTCACTGTAGGATCGATTGACAGCCATTCCTGTTTTAGCTATCTATAGGTAAAAGCAATTCACTTTTGTTTAATTTTCAAGTGAGATATTACACAATGCTAAAAAACTACTTCATGTTTATTCGGCTATTCTCAATTATAATAATATGTCTTGGTCTTGCTGTGGTCAGTTGTGATGGTGAAGACGACAACGGTACTGGGTCAGAGAATAGCTCTGGTCAAATATCGCTCGCTCAAGTTGATGGCTTATACAATGATACCAGCATTCAAACCGGTGTGCCGATTACTTTTTCTTTCAGGCTTAACAATAACACCGGTTCGGCTATTAATGGTTTAACACATGGTTTCAAAGTGTATTCCTATCAAAACGCTGTTCTCTGGGACACAACTGTTGGCGAAGTTAGTGAGACCATTGCCGGCGATATGTTCGATGGTGGATTCTTTATTGTTCCTTTCAGCACCAACGGATCCAACGTTGACACAATCGGATTTGGAGGTTTCAAACTGTTAGGGACAGGTATACCGGACGGTTTTAATGACATCGCTTTTACTATACGGATTGGACCTATTGATGCTGCTTATCATGGCCAGCGGATTTGCCTGGATTCGAGTTTCTATCCTCCAGGGGGAGCTTGGTTGTGGTCTACGGAAGATGGCTCCATTATTCCTGATTGGGATGGTGCGCGATGGTTCAGAATCGTTGATCCTACTGCTAAGTAGGACAGTCCTGCCTTATGCTTTTATTATTATCATGATGAGTAGAATCAATGCAGGGTATCCAGTAATGTTTTGAAATCCTCAGGCAACTTTGATTTCAGGGATACCTCGACACCTGTTATCGGATGAGCAAACGAAAGGCGGTAGGCATGGAGCGCCTGTCGTTGCATAACTTGCAGCAGTTTGCGCGCCAGTGGACGTTCTGGAGCGAACATACCGCGCACCCATTTCTCGCGGCCGCCGTAATCGGGATCACCAAATACCGGATGACCCAAATGGGCAAAGTGTACACGTATTTGATGTGTTCGACCGGTATGAAGTGACACCTCGATCAGCTCATAGGAAGCGAACCTCTCGACCCTCTGGTAACTGGTAATAGCTTCCCTGCTGTTAAGGTTGGTTACCACCATTTTCTTACGGTTACGCAGGGATCTTCCGATAGGCGCATCGATTGTTCCGGTTTCATCTTTCAGATGGCCACACACCAGAGCCAGATACTTCCTTTGAATCTCACGTGCCTGAATTTGTTTTTGTAATTTGAGGTATATCGCATCAGTTCGAG
>QNAG01000077.1 GCA_003641415.1 Candidatus Zixiibacteriota bacterium
GTTCCAGGCACTTTCGTTTTCAAGCCATCCACAATCTGGGAGGGGACATTTGCCCTCTCCGTAGAAATACCAGTTGTCGTGGTTCGGGTCGGGATTTGTTTCAGCATTATAGTGTGGCTCTTCGTGGTCAGCCAAGCCGTCCAGTCCGATGTCTTCTTCTTCTTCGAAAATTCCTAAAACACCTCCGTCTTCTGAAAACGGAATGCCGTCACCATTTATATCTTCGTTGATAATTCCAAATTCCAGATGCATAATGCCGCTCGTAGCTTTGGCTCGAAACTCAAAAAGCTGAGCTCTTTCTGCATCCACTCGCCCTTTGAAGGAACGAGTAATACCTCCCCATGAGGCGGTGTCTCCTCTTATTGTATCGATAGTTACAGTTTCCCATTCGTTATCATCGTTTAGGTCCCAAGTTGTATCTAGATAATTAGGGCGGAACACAAATCGCATGCTCCGAACTGTTCCCTGCCCAACAGTGTGCTCTCTTTTTGGGTAAATATCTTCATATTGTGGAGGTACCTTCAGGTTATGCCATAACAATTGGGCTCTTCTCCATGTTGTACTTGCTTTGGTCAACTGATAAGGCTTGGAGGCTTTTTTCCATTGGGTACGGAACGTACCGAGGGAGAGCTTCTCGGTAGATGCTTCGAAATCATCAATATACGCCACTCCATCTACATTTGGATTTGGATGTGACTGAGCGATTTCAGCAGAAATGGAAAGATTTGATGGCGCCTCCGTTGAGATAAGCGGCAGCGCATCCAGAGCAGATGTCAGAAAATTGGGATGAAGTTTCAAGGAGGCATCAACATCGTAGATTACCGCTTTGGCAGTTTCCTGACCTACTCTCGGTTTTCTATCCTCTGCTTTATCAGATTTATAGAGAACGGTAGAACCTATTTTGAAATCCCGGCCAAGCTCATACTCAATTCGCGTTCCAAGAAGAGTTTTCTTCTGTGTAGCCAGAAATGGAGCGTATTCGAAATCAATATTGATATCAGCGTTGGGGTCAGTAGCATCATCGGATAGAAGCGTTACCTGGCCAAAATCATAATTGATGCTATAGTCTTCACCTTTTTGTAACTGCCTACCGTTGACTGTTATATTCTCAGAGCCTTCGATGATATTTGGCCGTCCAAGACGGATGGTAGAGCTACGTGATTTGGTATAAATGCGAAGGAAATACTGGCTGGCATTAGTCTTATCTGTCCCAGAGGGGACATCATATATTTTCGGAACACGTAATTGCAGAGGCTGTGATTCACGACCATCCTCATATTTGAAAGTGCGGTCAGTATCAAAGGGACGACGGTCAGGGAATATCAGAAGTCCCCAGTCTTTCCTATATACAGCATCAGTTTCGTCAAGCTTACCGTCTGGTACATTCTTGGCTCCTTTGAATTGATCAAGTCCCAGAATCTCAAGATAGGACTGAGTTCCTATACCTTCTGTTGTCTGATCACTAATACTTTCTGATCGATCTTCACTTCCCCTAAGTCCTTTGAATATCTTGACTTCGAAGTCGTTTCTTTCCATACGGCCTATTGCATAACAGTTTCGCCACATCAGATCGTATGTTTTATAGGTAGTATCAGCACTGGGGGAATATAGCAGTTTGAGTATGTACGGTTCTGAGGAAACGTTTCCCAGTGTATCTATACTGCCATCATTTCTCTGAACTTCCATGTAAATACCAATTGAATAATCTCGGCGAACTGATGTGAAATAGATGTAGTGTTGATTTAAATCCGGTTTCGTGTAAAATGTGTACTCATTATCAGAGATGGGATCAACACCGGCCTTATTATCAGTGTATTTTTCATTTTCCTTAAGATCTTCATCTGGATTATCAGTATCAACAACCAGCCGAGCGTATTTTGCTGTACCCGGGCGTTCTGTCTCTGAGCCTCTAAGCGCTTGGTAAACAATAAGCGTCTTGATTGAGTCTCCGGTTTGAAAATCGCCAGGAAGTCCAAGATCAAAAATGCGCCGCTCCTGGTATTCGTTGTCACGTATTATCTTAGCGCTTTGTTCGCCGCTAGGTGTGATTCTGGCTGTCTCTGATGATCCCTTCTCCTGTGAAGCTATTCCTACAATTCGAAAGTTCCCAATCTGAGCCTCAGCTTTAATTCCAAATAATCCTCGGATGTGCGATGAATACCCAACGAATCTGGTGTTGGGTAAAGCAAGGTTAGTGTTGCCGGCTTCGATGGTTTTGAGAATATCGTCCTCGTCACCCTTGTAGCGAATCTGTAACCTGTTGGCCAGAGGAATGTCGGTTTGGCTATCCTGTGATACTTTGACTGTGATTTTACTGCCTATATTGCCGGTAATATCAAAACGGGAAATCTGCTCCATGTGCAAAGAGGGGAATTTGCTCTGCTCATACGTTGGAGATTTGGCGGCATCGGTCCACTGTGATCGCCCTGAAAACATAATCCGGCGTATTCCACTGACTCGCAACCCAGCGCCACCCTCGCCAAAAATTCGATTTAGCCGTTTCGGTAAACCAACACTTAGTCCCAATCCTCCTTTTACACTTTGCTGTTGCGAGTCTTTCAGGGAGCCGTTAGAAAGTTTATGAAAATTTGAATAGATATTCTTCTGCATTCTGGAACTGGCATATTTTTCGGCGTCTACGGAAATAGGAATTAGTGAAATATGTCGACTACCCTTTTTGTACAGCTCTGTCTCGAATCGAAGCGTGTTTTCTTCAAAGTTGGAATAGATGCATTTAGTACGCCTTTTCAATCGGCTGGACAGTGGAGGAAATACCGATGTTCCAAGAGATATTGATAACCTCTCAGGAGGGTCAGTATATGATGACACTTCCAAAACAGGCTCATACAAAGACATTGTAAAGCCTGACGCTCCATTAGCGTCGGGGCAGTTAATAAACGCTAAGCCCGCAATGAACAGGGCAATAAGAAAAACCCTTGTAGCTCTTAAATTCACAATCACTCTACAGTAATCGGTACGAATCAGTTCAATATAAACGACTCTATAAGCATTCTCCTTTCATTAAAAATATCCAATGCGAGTGATCTCTTCTTCAAGCTCAATATTAAACTTCTTTTTTACTTGTTCCTTCATAAGCGCTGCCAGTTGATGAATGTCATGCGAAGTGGCATCTCCGGCATTGATTATCATGTTCGCATGTTTCTCAAACACTTTTGCGCCACCAACCGAAAGTTCCTTTGCACCTACTTCTTCAAGGAGATAACCAGCAGAAAGCTTCCCATGGGGTTGAGATGAGTCCGGGATATTCTTAAAAAAGCATCCGGCTGTTAGCTTGTCAGGGTGCTTATCCCGACGGACATCCAGAATATCGGTTATCTTCTTTTGAATCTCATCCCGTTTTCCCTTATGTAGTTTGATTCGGACAGTTGCGATCACTTCCTTAGTTGTTTTTAAGTATGAATCACGGTATGCGAAGCGACAATAGTTTCCGTCAACAGTTTTGATATTTCCATTCGAATTAACAAGTTCGAGTTCATGTACAACATCACCTATCTCGTTGCCAAAAGCACCGGCATTTCCATACACAGCACCACCAATAGTTCCCCATATACCAGCAGCAAACTCTAAACCGGTAAGTGATTCGGATTCGGAAAATTTTACTACCGACATAAGACTCTCTCCGGCGCCGCACTCGATCACTGTTTCGTCAATAAGTTCCAAACCTGCAATCTCTATCTTGATGATTAAACCGTCATATCCAGCATCTGATATTAGAAGGTTTGATCCACCCCCGACGATGAAACATGGCAACTCGAGTCGTTGTGCTGAGGATATTGCTCGTGCCACATTATCCAACGTTTTGACAACGAGAAAATATTTCGCCGGACCTCCAGTTCTGAAACTCGTTAGACGTGCCAGAGATATATCAAACTCAACTGAATCACCAAATTCAGCGATTATGGCAGACCTTGAGATGTTAGTGCTAAGTGGCAGTTGTTCAGTCGCTTTCATTGAAAAAATATACTAAAAACCAGTGGCAAAATCAAGCACAATTGTTCGCCATGTTCGTATATCTACTATAACCTCATTTGGTTATACACGGCAGAAGAGCAGAGGTCGATCAAAATATCCTATGATTGGTTCTCTTCTTCTGCATTATTGGTTGATTCTTGATTATTTTGTTTATCCTCCGAATTAGAATCATCTGACTTAGCAGTTTCTATGTCATCATTCTGATCACTTTTCTTGCTTTCATCAATGAAATTCATGCGCAATTCATAAAGAGTATGGCTCAAGAGCTTTTCCTCGTCTTCAGTGAGATTGCCTTTCGTTTTGGATTCAAGCATGCCAAGCATGTCGATACTCGCCTGGGCTATACTTAGATTGCGCTCTACTTTACCTGTCAGTTGTGAAGCAATCTTTCCCATTTGCTGCATAGCGCCCATTTGCAGCGATAATACTAATTGGGCAAACATAGGGTTCTCATTGTTATTTGTGTCAGTCATTATATATACTCCAAATTGTGAAGAGCGGGTTTGTTTACTTTTTTAATTCTACCCACCACCTAGGGTCAAACCCCGAGTAGCTGTAGATTCATACAAGTACGTATACAAGTTTTGGTAGGAAGTGTCAAGGCTCTTGTCAATTGAAAACAGTCGTTCAAGTAACAACAGGGAAGCTTCAAGCAGGTCACGATCACATGACAGTCGGGCTGCACGCAGTTCCGGTAAGCCTGATTGTTTTAGCCCGTATAATTCCCCTGGTCCCCGTAGTTCAAGGTCAGCTTCAGCGATTTCGAATCCGTTGGTCGTTTGAGCAAGGAAATCCAGACGACGTCGAGCCATATCAGAGATAGGAGGGTGAGCTATCGCTATCAAAGTAGCTTGTTTTTCACCACGACCAATTCTACCTCGCAACTGGTGCAATTGAGCCAGGCCGAACCGCTCAGCGTGTTCGATTACCATCAGGGTTGCTTGTGGATTGTCAATACCAACCTCTACTACAGTAGTGGCCATCAGGATATCAATCTCACCAGCGCGGAACTGGTTTAGAACTTTGTCACGTTCTTTTGGTTTGATCCGTCCGTGCACCATCCCGACACGAAGGTTTGAGAATTGTTTGGTAGTCAAATCTTTGTATGCATCCTCAACGCTGCCGAGTTCCAACTGTTCGCTTTTGTCCACCAGTGGATAGATAAAGTATGCCTGCCCGCCTTTTGCGATTTCGTTACGAATAAACTGGTAGACCTTTCCAATTACATTGTTCGTGCGCCAGACTGTGCGTACCGGTTTGCGTCCGGGAGGCATGTCAGTAATAGTCGTGATGTCCAGGTCTCCATACAGGGTCAGAGCCAATGTTCGAGGAATAGGAGTTGCGGTCATGATCAGTAAATCGGGGTTATCTCCTTTTGCGTGCAATTTGCCGCGTTGTTTGACTCCAAAGCGGTGTTGTTCATCTATGATGACCAGTCCGAGCTGCTTGAATAAGACATAGTCGTAGATAAGGGCATGAGTGCCAAAAAGAATATCAATCTTACCTTCGCTACAGGCAGTAGCTGTTTTATCCTTTTCTGCTCGCGATATACTGGATGTCAACAGGTCGCATCTGATACCGACTTCTTCCAATGGTTGTTGCCAGTTGCGGAAATGTTGCTCAGCAAGGATTTCAGTGGGCGCCATGAACGCAGTCTGCAACTGGTTCTCTGCTGCATGAAGCGCAGCAAGAATTGCTACTACCGTTTTGCCGCAACCGACATCCCCTTGCAACATGCGCGTCATGGGTCGATTTTTCATTAGATCAGCGCTGATTTCATCAACTGCTATCTGCTGACCGGTAGTGAGATTGAATGGCAGTTTTTTCACAATTTTTCGAATAATCTTACCAGGTTCGGAGTAGCTATGTTTCTTAACCGTAACTTCTTTCTTCCTGCGACTACTGAGTACTATAAACTGGAATTCCAGCAGTTCGTCAAAGGCTAATCGTCGCCTGCATAATTCTATTTGGTCTCGATTTTCGGGATAGTGGATATGTTGGATTGCTTCATGCAACTCCGGCAAGTGAAGCTGTTGTATCTCTGGCTGGGGTAGAGGGTCTGCTATGCGTTCATGGAGGTTTTCAAAAATATATGTAGTTATCTGTCGGATCCCTTTGCTGCTAAGTCCGATTTTATTCAGTTCCGCAGTTTGTGGGTATACGGGGATAATGCGTCCCGCATGGATCATCTGGTCGCTTTCATCTTCGAGATGTTCAAGGTCGGGGTGGATGATCTGAAAACCTTGGAAATAGCTAACCGTCCCGGTGGCGGCATACCACTGGTTCTTTTTGAAAAGTCGTTGCCAATAGCCGACACCATGAAACCATAGAAGAGAGATCGCCCCTGTCTGGTCTCCCAGGATGACCTCGTATCGCTTGCGTTTCCCATGTAAAATACCATGTGCTTTGACTTGGCCAACAATTGTAACTGTTTGGTCAACTTTGAGATCAGCTATAGATACAATTGTAGTTCGGTCAAGATACTGTCTTGGGAAATACCACAGGAGATCGCCAATTGTGTTGATACCGTGATTGGAGAGTACCTCCGACTTGCGCGGTCCCACCCCTTTTACATACTGCAGGGGAGAGTTTAATTTCAGAGTATTCACAAGGATAATTTGTCTCCCTATTGTATGTTCGTCAATTACAATCGGTGGAGAGATGGCTTTTGAATAAAGCCAAGCAAATGAAAGAGCGTTCTGGGAAGGGGACTTCAGAGTCGAGGGCCAAAGAGGGATGTCCCAAGGCGGATCATCGTTGCTCCCTCAGCTATAGCCAAGGGGAAATCACCAGACATGCCCATCGAAAGGGTATCAAACTGATCACCAACGATATCACGGCCATATTTGAAAAGGTTATTCCCCTCACGGAAAGCAGCTCGAATGGTTTCTTCGTCATCGGTGTAAGGGCCGACTGTCATAAGTCCTGTTAGTGTTATGTTGGATAGCAATTTCATGCGTTTTACCATGTCCAGACAATCGTTGGGAAGCACACCGAATTTCTGGTTCTCTCCGGAGCAATTGACTTCGATAAGACATTCGATATTTAACTCCGCCTGTCCAGCCTGACGGTCAATCTCTTCAGCCAGTTTCAAAGAATCGACGGATTGAATTACATCAAAAAGCTGAACAGCTTTTTTTACCTTATTGGTTTGTAAATGACCAATCATGTGAAATCGGGCAATTTGGCCAAGCTCGGAAATCTTTTCATCTGCTTCCTGCACCCGACTTTCGCCAATATTGTGTAGCCCTGCTGCGACGGCCATGTTTATCATTATTGTGGGTTGCCTCTTGGTAACTGCTACAATTGTGATATCGTCGGTGTCACGATCGTAACGTTCACAGGCTTCAGCAATCTGCCCGTGTACTTGTGCAACATTATGAGTAAAAATCTCTTTCACCGTACTGTTTATAGTATCGCAAAAAAATAGGTATAAAGGCAAGGAAAAAACAGCTTTTCATGGGTATATATCAGAGGGAATTAGCTACTGATCTCCGATTATGACAACCTTTTGACGTGAATTAAATCTGGAGAGTTCGTATTCATTATATTTGTAAATTCGAAATTGTCGATGAAAATCTTTATCGCTAAGCTGGATGTGTTTAGTCTGAGTATCGTTAATTAACCCATACAGCAACCCAAGCAGATTGGCTATCTCGCTAGTGGTTAGGTAAATAGCGGTCTATTGAAGCGATATGGTGTTTTCAAAATCGTGGATTTGCACCGGCTTGAGTATTTAGCTCAAGCTTCAACAGGCTGAGTTATATTATCAACCATATTTTCCGGTTGCAATATTGGTTCTTCAACAGGGATTTCCGGTGATGTAGGTGCTTCCGGTACGAACTGAGTCCGCATTTCGCCCAGGGCCGCATCTACACGATTGAAGAAACTCTCAATAGAACCAGTCAGATGGTTCTTTGCCATTTCAACCATCGAACCTGAAAAACCAAGTTCGTCGGCCGCTTGCTCGAAGGCAGCGACAGTTTTTCCCAAAAGTTGGTCTTCAGCCTGGTTAAGATAAGCATCGACAGCATCAAAGAAAGTTGCCATCATGTTGTTGGACCCGCTTTGGGCAACCTCACCGGCAGCATTGAGATACTTTCCAAGCGATTCAGGCATCTGGTTGGCCATGTTGTTTGTTTGTACGTTGAATCTCTGGAGATGGGAAAAACTAAACTGGCTGTCAAACTTGAAACGGAATGCGAATCGATTGACAGCGCGTTGATGTCCGTTACGGACCATAACGTTGTATGACTGTTGTTGCTTGGTGGACTCGCGGAAAAATGACTGCAAAGCAAAATCTCGACTATTGGCCTGGAAAAGTCCAGCTTGTCTTGAAGCAGTGCGAGTCAGACCATGAGTCTGAAGGTTTCTGTTAGTAGGGTCATCTCCTTCTGGAAATTGAGACTGAGTGATCTGGAAGCCCTTCAGAGCGAAATCAGCCGACAGTCCAAATCCGGCAGCTTCCATTTGCTCAACACCGGTAGTGTCACCGCCTGCCAGATAGCGTACAGTTTGACTAATCGCCGCCAAGTCAAAACGTAGGTCTAGTTTGTAATCAAGATGGGAAGCACGTATCAGAGAATAGGTTCCATCAGGATTGTTTTCTGGTGATTTGCTAATATCCTCAGAAGGGGTTTCACCGCTTGGCACGAATTCATCGGTCACTTCCGTCTCAGGTGTTACGGGGATTTCCTCGACACTAGGGGTGTTGATTGGTGTATTTGTATCAGCTGGAACGTCGTTAGTTGGGTTCTGTTGTACAGTTTGCTCCGACCCTGTCTCTGGAGTAACTTTAGACGATGGCTCCCAACGGTCAACCGGGGTCGCAGGCGTAGGAGAAAGTTGATTCAAGTTTTGCAATGGAGTCGATCTGTGGAAATGCTGTGGTGTGCGATTCCCCAGCATGTCATCTGTCATGCGTAGGTAATGATTACGGAAATTTTCGCCGATATTAGCCAAGAACCCCAACATACTCATCACAATTCCCTCTTTTTACATGTGCTAGTTCACTATTCTTTTTATCGGTTGTTAAGATTTTTAAATTAAGTCTCTACGATAAAAAGTAGCCAGATGGGAATTATTTTTTGTCTGTTGGCTGTTAAAGTCCAGTGACTGCATTATCTACAACAATTACTGCAGCGCCGTTGAAACGACCATTGCGCAGATCATCTAAAGCCTCGTTGGTTTTTTCAAGAGGGTATGGGTGTACCTCGGTTTTGATTGGGACCTTTGGTGCTAGAGAGAGGAACTCTTCTCCGTCACGACGTGTCAGGTTAGCGACTGAACAAATTTCTCTTTCTTCCCAGAGGTAGGAATATGGGAATGAGGGAATATCACTCATGTGGATTCCGGCGCAGACAACTTTTCCGCCTTTGTCAATAGCCTTCAGTGCAATAGGCACAAGTTCTCCGGCCGGGGCAAAGATAATTGCAGCGTCCAGTTTCTCCGGTGGTAGTTGATCGGAGAAACCAGCCCAAACAGCGCCGAGCGATTTGGCGAATTTGGTTTTTTCAGTGTCACCATGACGAGTGAAAGCATATACTTCACGACCCTGGTAGCGAGCTACTTGGATCAAAATGTGAGCTGCAGCTCCAAAACCATAAAACCCCAATCGGTGGCCTTCTCCGGCCATGCACAAAGAACGGTAGCCAATCAGACCAGCACACAGCAACGGGGCAGCTTGAAGGTCCGGATAATCTTCGGGAATTGGAAAACAGAAGCGTTCGTCAGAGATACAGAACTCGGCGAAGCCACCGTCGATCTGGTATCCAGTGTAGCGAGCGTGATCGCAGAGATTTTCTCTACCACTCTGACAGAAAGAACACTTACCGCAACTTCCACCGAGCCAGGGCACACCTACTCGTTCTCCGACAGATATTGATGTTACCCCTTCGCCGATTGCTTCTACCCGTCCCACTATCTGGTGTCCGGGTATGATTGGCAAGCGAGGGTCGGTCAAATCACCATCGACCACGTGAAGATCAGTCCGGCAGATACCGCATACCATCACCCGGATCAGAACCTGGTTTTCCCCCTGTGCTGGTTCTGGCACTTCTTTCAGTTTAAGCTTCTGCCCTGGTTGATCCAAAACCATCGCACGCATATTGGTCTCCTCGGTTTTTTGTTTTGTTCGTTCTATCCAACCTTGATCAATCCCTATGATTCATTGAAAGGTTCCTTCACTTGAAGGTAAATGGGGGAGAGGATTGTTGTCTAATCTTTTGCAACTTTTCCGAGCGGAAGTAGTTGGGCTGGGTCTGTGACTGCCCCGATTTTACTAGCAAGAGAAGTTTTATCGGCAATGTCCTTGTCTGTGATAATGTGGACATCCAGTAGATTATTAATTCGGTAACCTGTTCGCATATAGTTAATCTGAGCCAGGCATAGACTCCACCCTTCTAACCAGTTGATGAGACACTCACGCTGTTTTTCTGTCCCCCTGAAATGTACCAGGATATCAATATCGCTTGTTGGACCAGCATTGGCGTTCTTCGTACTGCCGAAGACATATAAATTTACTACTCCAAGCCGATCAGGATCAATCTCAGAAGCGATATTTTCGACCATCATCATTCGCCATCTCCAGAATGTGGCGTCGCGACGAGTTGGAGTTATTGACTCAGGAGCTGAAAGATCTACTTCGTTTGATGGTTCAGCGAGTATTCCAACCGCCTCGTCGAGATCGGAATTCATCAGGACTTTCAATATCAACCCGTCTGTCGCTTGTGGGACGTCGATTAACCGAATGGTGTCAGCCAAACTGGCATACTCCGGGAGCACTTCCGGGAGGATGTTTGGAGTTTCCTTCAGAAAAAGTTCGTTAAAGATAATATTCTCATCGTCGGGATACAGAGGGATGTATCGAATATTAGCTTCAACCAAATCCTGGAAGAAGTGTGTTCCAAACGAGAGATCGGGGCTGTAATTACCTTTCTTCCGAGCGATCTCAATAAGGACTGCTGTATTGTTGATATCGGAATATGTTACGTTGACCCCCAGTTTGATATCTCCACGGCTGCCCCATCGACCGGGTCCCATGAGAATAAATTGACGTTTGGGAAGTACCTTGTTAAGGTGACTCACTGCGATCCCAATTTCATTCATCTCCGATCGAGATTCCAGTTCGCTATAGGCTTGAGGATCGACATAAACAATATGTGAAATATTCGGGATAAAACCGTTTGAGATATACTTGCAAGCCGAAAAAATAATTTTATCTTTGGGAATATCTTTGGGAATTGGCGATGGAGTGTTGTGAGTACCATAACTTTGTGGGCGACACTGCAGAAGATAAAAATCGTTACCATCAGAAGCAAATTCAATATCAACGGGAATTCCCATCGCCTCCTTAAGAATATCCAGAATCACTTTTATTTGCTTAACAAATGAAGAACCGGAAAATAACCCATCAAAAGTAGCTACCAGCGTATCTTCTTCTGGATCGAGATTCAATCCCGATGGTACTCTCAGGTGGTTCTCCTCATAGATCGAGACTATTTTATTGATACCAGGGATTTCATAGGCGGACTCCCTGAGAAATTTGTCAAGTTCAATAGTCTCAAAACTGTTGGACTCGAGGTTGATTACGTCAATTTTTCTGGGGGAGTATTTAATCACCTCATCCGGGGTTGCATTGACTCTCAGGCCAGGTTGACCAGGGGCAATCATTACAGGGTAGTCGTCGGA
>QNAG01000078.1 GCA_003641415.1 Candidatus Zixiibacteriota bacterium
ATTTTACTTTTGATTCATTGGATATCTACTCTATGCCACCGCCAAGTTCTGGTGGAATTGCTATTGGACAGATTCTCAAGTTGCTCGAGCCGTTCGACCTGGCTTCATATACACCAAAGTCTCCAGAATTCATCAATCTGTTCTGTGAGATGTCGCGACTGGCTTTCGCTGATCGCTCGGAATATCTTGGTGATCCCGACTTCTACGAAATACCATCCAATTTACTCGATAGCGCTTATCTGGAACGCAGACGGAGTAATGTCAAGAAGGGTCACGCGGGTTCTTCAGAATTGATTGGACCAGGTGCACCACCTGAGGAATCAGAACAGACAACCCACTTTTCCATCTGTGATGCCCATGGAAACATGGTAGCCATTACGTACACGCTTAACTCTTCATATGGTTGCAAATTGGTTGTGGACGGGGCTGGTTTTCTTCTCAACAATGAAATGGACGACTTTTCGGTTAAACCAGACGTTCCCAATCTTTACGGTCTTATCGGAGGGGAAGCCAATAAGATAGAACCGGGTAAGCGTATGCTGTCCTCCATGTCTCCCACGCTGATCCTGCAAAATGGCCGTCCGCTTATGGCTTTGGGTGCACCGGGAGGCTCAAAGATCATCACTGTAATAGCGCAAGCTATAGTTAACTTATCGCGTTTTGATCTTAATCCGCAGGAGATTGTTAATTCTCCACGATTCCATCACCAGTGGTTGCCGGATGTAGTATATCTTGAAGAAGGACGCTTCAACATTGACATAATCCAGACGCTTATCCACTATGGCTATAACGTTAAGGAATGTAGTAACTACAGCGATCTTCAGGCCGTATATATTGAATCAAATGGCCTGATCATGCCCGTATCCGATCCCCGCAAGAGAGGTTGTCCCGGAGGGTTTTGACTATCATCTTGATAGAGATATAGGACATACCAACTTATCTGAGAGAATCAGGGTAAGGATTGTTCCTCTGTTTACTGGGATGTTGTTGGTGGTTCTTCCTTACCACGACGGCATTTGCGGATCCCCAGCACAATTGCCCCCGCTCCTGCAATAGCTACGAGTAGATAGATGAGAAAGCCGACTATTGGCACTGCAAACAGAATCATCAAAATAACCAATCCAACCAGAAGCTGCCCCTTCCCAAGCTCGACCGGAGACGTTCTAAGAGCCCTCAATAGCAAATAGCCAATAAGAAAAGCTACCACGATTTTGCCGGCGTAGAATATTATTCCACCGGAAACGGCTGTGAAACTGGTAATAGGTAGCATCAGGATCGAAAACACCAACGCTACTACTCCGACAGCGGCACTGTCTCCAGATGACAAAACGAGCCCCACAATCATTAGAAGTAATGAGATTATCAGGACCACAATACTAAAAGCAAAGATAAGCAGAGATAGAAATCCGGTGGCCAGTGACATAGAGAACCTATCTCGTAGTTGGCGGAATGATGTTACCGCGTATCGACGGAAAACAGCCACGACTATAACACCAAAAAGGAACGCAGCCAATAATTTGGAGATAGCCAGAACCCAAGACGTAGTAATATTATCACTTTTTTTGTCATCATCTTTCTCAGTTTTACAACAAGGGACCCAAACCGTTTCCCCATCGATAGCAGCTCCCTCGGAAATCACAATGTCAGTCGAGTCAATTGTTTCGTAAGTCAAATTACCAGTGATTATAGCTTTTGGTCCAATGCGAATAAATTTAGCGCCTACATTCAAATCACCTTCAAAAGTACCTGAAATCTTTATAGTATCACCTTTGAGGTTTGAGACAGCTCCTTTGACAGTCCCTGATACATCAATTGATTGTCCCCATATATTAGCATCCTTCGCAATGACCGCCCTGGGACCAATCTCAACAAAGCGACCTCCAACAAGAAGAGAACGTCCAATATTTCCGTTAATTTCAACTTCATATCCAAAGACTCGCATAGTTCCGCCGACACGACCGGTATGATGCACTTTCTGGGCAAAAACATTTGCTGAATTGGATATCTCCCCGTTGATATCAATACTACTGGCAAAACCCATCAGATCACCGTCAATTAGACCATCGATAGTTAACTTCTCGCTGAAGGCATAAAGGTCTTCGTTAATGTGGTGAAGGTTGGAGATAACAATTCGGTTGTCTTTTTTGAATACTGTACAATCAGTTGTACCTGGCAGTAAAACGCTGCAAAGCACCAGAGCAATAGCAGGGATATACAAGTTCATTAACAGTCGTGATTTCATAAGTACACTCCAACTTCCAAAATTTCACCTGCCCTGAATAGCACATATCTCAAATACTAGCGATACCATTACAAGGAGGACGCCTGAAATCCTGTACCACCCTGTAACTATTATATACGACACAGCGCACAGCAGGTTGCCTAATCAATAAGGTATCATCTGCACCAGAGCCAGAAAAAAACTTATTAAAATAATGAAATGAACAGGATCGAACACCACGTTTTTCCCCTCGTTACTATGTGTTTTATAGAATCTATTGCTTAGCGTTTAATGTTGACAGACAAGTACATAAGGAGTTTTTATTAGTAAATACAGTTATTTTTTTGAATAATGTCCATAGTGTATTGGTAATATCTATAACCACCCATACAATGGTTGTGTGGGAGTTGTGAAAGTGTAAGGGTATCATCATGTCGACTACCTTTTGGGTTTGGATGGCGGCGGCAGTCGTTTTCCTAATTCTCGAATTAGTAAGCCCCGCACTGTTTTTCATCTGCTTTGTGGCTGGTGGTGTAGTAGCCGGAATTTTCAGCTATTTTTCCCCCGATGCATACTACTGGCAAATCGGCCTTTTCATTGTGGTAACACTGGGACTTCTACCACTGATGAGAAAAATAGCGAAAAGAATAACAAAACCCGCCCCGCAGAAAAGCAATGTCGATGCCTTAATCGGACAAGTGGGTCTTGTTACTAAGGAGATCGACCCTAATCTTGGTGGTCAGGTATTGATCGGTGGCGAAACCTGGGTAGCTCTGGCTGACCAATGGATTGAAAAAGACAAGAAAGTAAATATCATTTCTGTGACCGGTACTCGTGTAAAGGTTGAACCGATGGAACAGGAAGAAAGGGAATAATCATGAATCCAGTAATACTGTTTCTAATTGTGGCAGTTGTATTCGCATTTGTCATCGTTTCGATGTCAATCCGCATCATACGCCCGTTCGAGCGTGGCTTGGTGGAAAGACTTGGAAAATTCCAGCGCATTCTCGATCCCGGCTTAAATCTAATTGTCCCTTTCTTTGATAATGTGATAAAGATGGACATGCGGGAGGTAGTGCTGGATGTCCCCCCCCAGTTGGTCATTACCAAGGATAATGTCAACGTGGAAGTTGATGCCGTTGTATACGCCCAGATAACCGACCCAGCACGAGCTCGCTATGAGATAGCTAATTACATTCTAGCGGCGACCAAATTGGCACAAACCAATCTCAGAAACGTGATAGGTGAATTGGACCTGGATTCCTGTCTTAGTTCACGTGATGAGATTAATGGTCAACTACGGGATGTTCTTGACAAGGCGACCGACAAGTGGGGTGTCAAAGTCAACCGCGTCGAGTTGCAAAGGATCGACCCACCGCAGGATATCACTGCCGCCATGAGCCGCCAGATGAAGGCCGAGCGTGACAAGCGAGCCGCGATTCTCGATGCCGAGGCTGTTCGTCAGGCTGAGATTACTAAGGCCGAGGGTAGCAGACAGTCACAGATTCTGGAAGCAGAGGGTTACGCTCAAGCAGTTAAGACAAAAGCTGATGCTGAAAAATATCGCCAAATAGCTGTCGCTGCTGGTGAAGCCAATGCCATCGAGACGGTCTTTCAGGCAATCCACAACGGTCGTCCGGATGAGAAACTGATCACGCTAAAATATTTGGATATGCTTCCTAAATTCGCCGAGGGTAGTGCTAACAAGATTTTCCTGCCATTCGAAGCCAGCGGCATTATGTCTTCACTGGCCGCCATGGTTGAAATGGTTAAACCAGAAGGTGGAGCGGCTAAGAAAACAACAGTACCTATAGCTACTACCGATGGAAGTAGCGAGCAAGTCTAAGGCTCTTAAATACATAAATTTTTAAATAGAATAGCAATCTAAGTTTTATATGGGAAATTATTTATTAAGAATAATTGCTACTCTTGGAGTTTTAGGGTTAGCTTTAGCTTCAGGGCATACTGCTCCCCATTAGTGACAGTTTGTTGATAAGCTAGGAGTGTGTCGTTTATTTCTTTTTACTCAGACATTTTATTACTGGCAAGTTCCTCTGAAGGACGGATTACTTCTGCTTTTCCTCCGGATATCTCCAGTAGACGTTTAATTACGGACTCCACCAGAAAGTCTGGTGTCGATGCTCCAGCGGAGAGCCCCACATATTCTGCTTTGGTATCCTCACCGAACCACTCAGTTTTGATGTCGTGTGCAGAGTTGATAAGAAAACCTTTTCCGCATGAACTTGCGGCAATCCTAGCGAGCCTCTTGGAGTTGGCTGAAGTAGAAGAACCCACGACCAGCATCAGGTCAACCTTTGGAGCGAGTTCCAAAACCGCCAACTGACGTTCTGAAGTAGCATTGCAAATCGTGTTGTAAATTTCGATTCCCGGCCATTTTTGCTTGGCTATTTTCTCGATATCTTCAAGTTCTCCAATATGGGCAGTAGTCTGTACAGTCAAACCCAATTTGCGGTCTTTCCACTCTGGTAATTCTTGTAATTCTTCCTTGTTCGCAACGACAGTAATATGTTTTGATGCGTGTCCGACTATACCGCGCGTTTCATCATGGTTAGGATCACCAATATGAATCACATGATAACCTTTGTTGACAATCTTTTCGATGATCGTATAAATACGACTTACCAATGGGCACGTAGCATCAACTACCCTCAGCCCTTTTTTTCTGGCTTGTTCTTTAATATCAGGCGCCACTCCATGAGCGGGAATAATAAGCGTACCGGCGTATATATCATCGATAGAAGTAGCCTGTTCAACTCCCACCTTGCGAAACTTCTCTACTACGACCTCGTTGTGCACAATTTCGTTCAGGATTGTAACAGGATCTTCAGCCCGTTTGGTTGTATCTTCGACAATCTGAATAGCTCGTTTAACACCCATACAGAAGCCATGATATTTGGCAATATAGATTTTTTTAAGCATTGTTTCTTCTCCGAAACAAACTGATAATCCTATAAACACCATTTTGGACGCTATCGCTTGGTCTACTTTTGCGACAGCAGGAATCGCCCCATGAAAAATTCCAGCAATGTTGTGTCATTATCCAGTTCAGTATGAAATGAACTCGCCATAATAAGTCCTTCACTTACAAGTACTGGACTGCCATTGTACTCAATAAGAATTTGCACAGATTTTCCGACCCGAGTAATCATAGGGGCTCGGATGAACGTGGCTCGCAAAGTGATATCTTCGCCATTTAATTTTGTCATTAACAATTGCTCAAACGAGTGAACCTGACGACCATAACCTGTCCGGACAACATCGATATCCATTAAACCAAGTGGGCTCACATTGGCTTGGTTATCCTCTATATTTTTTGCTAACATGATCATGCCGGCACAAGTTCCCCAGACTGGTTTGATTTGACAGAACTCAATCAAAGGTTGACGGAGCCTGAAACGATCGATCAAGATATCCATAGTAGTAGACTCACCACCGGGGATAATCAGACCGTCAATTTCCTCCAAATGTGATGCTGTCCGCACTTCGAGCGTCCGGCTTCCAAGTTGGCCAAGCTGATGAGTATGACGCTTGAAATCCCCCTGAAGAGCCAGCACGCCGACCTTTAATTTTGAGTAATCAGCCATAACAGTATCTCGGTCTAATCCTTCATCAGTCATCACACAATAAACAGCGAAAATACTGGTTTTACAAGAAAGGAGGTTAAATTAGCCAGATCATTCAATCCACCTTTGACAGAAGACCAAATTACAAGAAAGCAGACCTCCAGATTGGCAGCCTGCTTTTATTCTCCACAGATAGAATAAGCTACTACTCCTTATCGCGTTTGAAGCAGCTCCTCCTCGGGGATATCTTCCGCCTGGATCCCTTTCATAGCGTCGCCAAGTCCACGTGAGCAGTCAGCTATCATTGAAGGATCCTGGAAATTGGTCGTGGCGGTCACAATAGCTTTGCCACGTTTTTCGGGATTGTCGGATTTGAATATACCCGAACCTACAAAAACCGCCTCGGCTCCCAACTGCATACACAGCGCTGCATCGGCTGGAGTAGCTATACCACCAGCGGCAAAATTCGGCACCGGAAGTTTGCCTTCTTTGGCAACTATCCGTACCAG
Organism: Candidatus Zixiibacteriota bacterium; assembly: GCA_003641415.1. Taxonomy (GTDB): domain Bacteria; phylum Zixibacteria; class MSB-5A5; order GN15; family FEB-12; genus B120-G9. Next base: position 6,315 of record QNAG01000078.1, read on the forward strand.
ATCAATCGAAACCTGGAAGTCTTTTGCCACAGTATACAATTCCTCTTCCGGCGTGACTGTCAGAGACTTCATTGCTGTATTAATTTCACGTAGGTGCCTTACGGCATGAGATACATCACCTGTGCCAGCTTCACCTTTGGTACGAATCATGGCAGCTCCCTCGGAGATACGCCGCAACGCCTCACCCAGATTACGACAGCCGCAAACAAAGGGTACATTGAACGCCCATTTATCGACATGGTGTTTGTAATCAGCAGGGGTCAATACTTCAGATTCGTCAATGAAATCAACCTCCAGCGATTCAAGAACCTGTGCCTCAGAGATATGGCCGATTCTGCATTTTGCCATAACTGGAATCGTTACTGCTTTTTTGATTTCTTCAATGATGTCCGGGTCAGCCATACGAGCAACTCCGCCATCAGCTCTGATATCTGATGGAACCCGTTCTAGCGCCATTACAGCCACAGCTCCACAGTTTTCGGCAATTCTGGCTTGCTCAGCGGAAATAACATCCATAATAACTCCGCCTTTAAGCATCTCAGCCAACCCGATTTTGACCTTGTGTTTTTTATCTTCTAATCTTTTCATAACCAACACTCCTTTACATAACTTCTAACGAAGGCCGATTCTTTTCGATCGTGCTCTCCACCGGAGTAAACTATTTATACAAGAGACCAAACGTACTGTTACAGCTTCACCGGCAGTTTCAATATAGTAATGGAAAGCGCCTGAAGACAAGCCCCAAAAATATCAGTTGCGGTGAAGAACCTGCCTATGAAAGATACTGCTTGTTTCGTACCGGTTAGTTATCCTTAGCTGAAAAATGGATTACTAACCTATAGCTCTTAACTACACAAAAAAAAGGAGATATTCGAGCGAAATAATGTTATTTCCGAGCCCGTTGTTTGTACTTGCCAAAGTTCTGTTTGCTAAGCGCTTTTTTGAAGTTGTTTTCCTGAGTTTCCCAAAATTTACAAAAATAGCAATTATCATCTTCACAGGGACAATTATCCTCAGTGCAAAGATTCAAGTGAATAGGACCATCAATTGCTTCTATCACATCAAGGAAAGAAATATCCCGTGGGGCTCTGGCCAAACGGTAACCCCCATTTACTCCCTGGTAGGAAACCAGTAGACCAGATCGGGAAAGATCTTTCAAGATTTTTGCAAGGAACTCACGCGGAACCGATTGATCTTCAGCAATAACACTTATTGAACTCAGCTTACCGGTGGGTAAGTTGGTCAAATGCCAGACTGCCCGAAGAGCATAGTCAGATTTTCTTGATAATTTCATACAAATATATCCTCATAGTATCAATGGTAATCTGCAACACTGTGATTCCAGACACAGTATCTCTACTTTTAACATCACAATTGAATTCAATATACATACAGAGATTCACATAGTCTATAAAAAATTGTTATATAAGTCCATTTTTGATAACCGATACACTGATGCTCGAATCCTCTACACAATTAGTTTACCTGTTACAAGCTGAGAAAAAACATGAGATTCCAATATGGTAAACACAGTAATCAATCTTCCGATAAATAATAATGATATGTTTGTTACAAGAAATCCGCAAGAAAAAGGCATTTGCCTACCAACAGTTGCTGGCAAGCACGGTTACACTCTCGTGGAACTGGTAGTCGTTATTATAATTGTGGCTGTGCTGGCCTCTGTTACAATGCGCTCGATGCGTGGTGCTACTGATATTGCTCGAACAGAAGAAACCAAACAGGAGCTTGACCAACTGGCGTGGGCTATTGTGGGAAATCAAGAACGTGTGTCGGGCGGATCAATAACAGATTTTGGGTACGTTGGCGATGTGGGTGCGCTTCCGGACTCATTAGGTGCACTGGTAGTCAATCCCGGTGGTTATTCTACATGGAATGGACCTTACATAAGGGACGAGTTCACTAACGGTTCCGGCGATACCGAGTATCGCATTGATGCCTGGGGGCAGGTCTATAGTTATTCCGGCGGTGTTACCATCACCTCAAGCGGAGGAGGTTCCGCCATCACTCGGCAGATAGCCAATACGGTAGATGACTTGCTGTATAACACTGTTTCCCTGACAGTTACCGATCTTAACAACACTCCACCGGGTAGCGCTTATCGAGATTCCATTAAGTTCGTTCTTACTTATCCAAACGGCTCCGGCTCCACAACTTCAGTTGCGAAGTTTCCCGGTTCGGACGGTTATATCCAGTTTGATTCTATACCGATTGGCCAACATCAACTTCAAAAGATCTACATACCAAGCAGTGACACATCGGTTTGCCGTGTGACTGTCAACCCTGCCAGTCGGTACTACAAGGAATTTAGTCTTGCCTCAGATGTTTGGTAAACGACAGCCGTTGATATGCCGTCTGACGACACAAGCCGGTTTCAGTCTTATCGAATTGGTGGTAGTGATAGTTGTAATTGGTATTTTGCTGAGCATGGCTATGCAGTCAATGGAGGGTCTGGTCAAAGATGCTCGCCGGGCGAAAACCGAACGGGAGATGGAAATGCTGGCTAAAGCAATCGTAGGCAATCCAGACATTGCCGGTGGGGGTGGGCGTTCTGACTTTGGTTATGTTGGCGATATTGGGGCGTTTCCCTCAAATCTTCAAGCACTCTACCAAAATCCCGGCTATGGAACATGGAATGGTCCGTATATTCTCCCCGGCCTGACTCAGGATTCCACCGGATTTAAAATAGATGAGTGGGGGAAAGCATATACTTATTCCGGAGGGACGACTATTACTTCGACTGGGAGTGGGACAACGATCTCTAAGAAAATCGCCGATGCCACTACCGACTACCTACTCAATACTGTCAACGGCACGATAATGGACGCTAATGATTCTCTCCCGGGCGCAACCTATGCCGACTCGGTAGATATAAAGATAACGATACCTGACGGCAGCGGAAGCACGACAATTAAAACGTACCATCCGGATTCAACGGGAACTTTCACGCTCGACTCGCTACCGGTAGGTACGCACCTGTTGCAACTGGTCTATACGCCAGATGTTGACACGCTGACACGTTACGTCACTGTGCTCCCCAGACACAAGGGGCAACTATCTTACCAGTTCGCCTCGGAGTTCTCCGCAGGCGGGGGAACCCCTGGCAGTGAGATTCTCCGTCCCGACGGTACTGGCTCGGTAACAGGTCTTGTCGCTTCCGGTTGCGCGAGTAACTTTCAGTGTGTTGACGAAATCAGCTCCGATGACGACGCTACATATGTCGAACGGGCCTCCAACTCATATGCCACCGATGTCTACTCACTGGGTAATCCCTCCGCTAGTTCCGGAACGATAGATAGTGTGGTTGTTCACTGTCAGACCAAGAAGGAACACACACAAGGCAATGTTTGCCCAACTCTATATGTTAGCTCGACAGAGTACAACGGGACAGAACAGACTCTCACAACATCATATGCAGACTACAGCCAGATGTGGTCGACAAATCCGAATACAAGTGCGGCATGGAATTGGACCGAGATCAATAATCTACAGGCAGGTGTTAAGATAAAGGGACAAAACTCTGGCAAGCCAGCCTATTGTACGCAGGTTTGGGTGGAAGTATTTTACATCGACTAAGCAGATATCATGAGAAAGCAATTGTCAAATAATAGTGGTTTTACTCTGATCGAGGTAGTTCTGGTGGTGGTAATTATGGGCATACTGGCCTCGGTGGCTTTGCGCTCAGTAAGTACCCTGACAGGGGCAGCTAAGACTGAAGAAACCAAACAGGAACTGATGGCTCTCTCCTATGCCATAGCTGGCAATCCCGATCTTGAAAGCAATGGCACTCGAACCGATTTTGGATATGTCGGCGATGTTGGCTCACTTCCGCCCAATCTTGATGCGCTCTATGCTAACCCCGGCTCCTACGCCACCTGGAACGGGCCATATGTTGGCAATCAGTTTACTCAACTCAGCGATGATTATAAAAATGACGCATGGGGAACCGCCTACTCGTACAGTGGCGGCGTCACGATTATTTCGACCGGTTCTGGAAGCAATATTGAATGTCAACTGGCCGGCGCCGCTGACCACCTGCTACGCAATACGGTTTCGGGCAACGTGTATGATCTTGATGGTACACCACCGGGTAGTGTCTATGCCGACTCGGTGTTAATCCGACTGACCATTCCTAATGGCTCGGGCAGCACAACTGCTAAAACCAGCAATACCGACATCGGTGGCTATTTCAATTTCGATTCTATCCCCATTGGTAACCACGATATCGAAGTAATCTACTTACCGGATAACGACACTCTCAGACGGTTTGTATCCGTTGTCCCCAATTCTTCGCTTTATAGCGAATTCCATCTTGTAAATAACGTTTGGTATGACACCAGTGGCGGTGGTGGCGGGAGCCTTGTCCACGTTGTCGGTTCTGACTCTCTTGTGGCGGACTGTAAGGGTTTCTATTTTTATATTCAAAACAGTACAGGCGGTTCGATTGACATCAGCTCCTTGACCCTGACCTACTCCAGCCCGAACGGCTATTATCGATACATCAAATGGGGTGGTACGACTGTCTTTAATGAAAACAATCCCAAGGCGGGAAGCGGCGACGTGTCCTCCTTCACGGCACAGCAGACGATCGCTGACGGTGCCAGCGTTAGAATCGATGTTGACGCTTTCAAGACCAATCCAACCGGTGGATCCAATGTAGATGTAGACAATACTACCTTCACTGTACTTCTTTCTGATGGTACGAGTTTCGACGTTACGACCGGAGCTTGTCCATGATAAACCGATTCAAACAGAAAAGCGGCTTTACTCTCGTGGAGTTGGTCATGATGATTGTCATCGTCGGCATTCTGGCAACTATCGCTACGCGAAAAATGTCAGACACTGTTGAGGATGCCCGTTACCAGCAAACCAAGAAAGAACTTGACCACTTAGCCTATGCCATCGTTGGAAATCCTGAACTGTATTCAAAAGGCGCTCGCTCGGATTTTGGTTATGTTGGTGATGTGGGCGCTCTGCCTCCCAATCTAAATGCGCTTGTTACAAATCCCGGGAGCTACAGCACGTGGAATGGTCCTTATATCGATTCAGGATCAAGCGGAACCGATCATCTCACCGATGCTTGGGGAACCGCCTACACTTTTACCGACACATTGGTTAGGTCGTCCGGTTCAGGATCAAATATCGA
>QNAG01000079.1 GCA_003641415.1 Candidatus Zixiibacteriota bacterium
CGGTCCGACCTCGATTACTTTTGTAATCTCGAAATCAAGCGCTGTTGTTGTTGTGCATAAAAGACAAACGGTCAAAAGCAAAGTTGATATAAACACTCGCATGCGATTGTTCCTTTCTGTGGATTTACAATTGTAGTTTATAATATAACCGTCCAAAACTACTCAGACAATCTATCATGGCGGCTTGGAATTGCAATCACCGGATACAATCCCAACCAAAGATCGCACGACATTCATCACATAACCTCCTTGCCCAATTTTCCCTCCGGTTGGGTCTGGCTGATGCATATACTTCTTTCTCACCGCCAGCCGAACCCGCCCTTGTGCTTAAAAACACGTCGCGTAGTGTGTTGACACCATTTCCGACTTTCCGAATAAGTAAACTGTGGGAAAACCACGAATAGCAGGTTGTGAAGACTTTTGGAAGGCTCAAAAGATAGAAGAATAATACAAGAACACGGATAGCCCATGATTAACCATTATCATAGCAGCAGGGCGACTTTACGTCGCCCGTTCTCAAAACCGCACTCTCAACAAATATGCACTTAGGATACTTTTTCAACAAGTCCCATGGTGTAGGCTTGTCTCCCAGCGAATGTCATCCAACCAGGCGATGCCTGTGAGCGGAGTCGAGGGATGGCGGAACCCCCAAGGAGTCCTACCCTGCTGCCACTTGACGGCTAGCCTCAATTCAAACGAAACTTTAATTGTGTACCTAAAAAGAGATTGTTACCCGCAATAGCGAGTTATCTATTACAGCAGTGAATTAAGAAGCTTTTCGATATCGGACATCATGAACGGTTTTGCAAGAAACCCATCCGGCTTGCAGACTTGAGATTCGAATTCCTTCACGGAGTAACCGGAAATTAGAACCACCGGAAGTTTTGGATTCTTCTCTTTGATTTTCTCCAATAGTTCCATACCGCTCATATTTGGCATACGCATATCAGTGATAACCAGAGAAAACTTGCCCTTATCCAGTTCTGCCAAGGCTTTGTCGCCATCATCGGCTTGAATTGACTGGTAATCAAAAATTTCCAACATGTCTGACAGTAATGAGACCATGTTAGGATTGTCGTCGACTATCAGAATCTGTTTTGCCATAAATGTATACCTCTTACGTGAGTATATCGGCAACAGTAGACATATTCTTTCCTATTTCCTTCTAATTTTTGAAAAAAACCTGCCTGAGCGAGCTACTAATTCAGCTTGAAGAGAATTAATTCCTGTAGGTCTGAGAGCAGAAATTACAAAAGGCGCATCGCGGGACCCATCTAGTGGTTGAAAATCCGGCGAGATATCAATCTTGTTGAATATCATCAGGTACGGAACTTTATCAGCCCCAATTTCAGAGAGCACCTGTTGGGTCTGTCTGATATGTTCCTCAACCCGGGTATCCGAACAGTCTACCACGTGCAGGAGCAAATCGGCCAGTGATACCTCTTCCAGTGTCGATTTGAACGATTCCACCAATTGGTGGGGTAATTTCTTGATAAAACCGACCGTATCGGAAAACACAATCTGACAAGGATAACCGGACGACATCACCCGGGTAGTTGAGTCCAGCGTAGTAAAGAGCATATCGGCAGTGCGCACTTTGGCTTTTGTCAGCAAGTTAAACAGTGTGGATTTGCCGGCGTTGGTGTATCCCACGAGGGCTACTTTGTACAACACTTGCCGTTGTTTCCGCTGTGTGGCGCGCTGTTTGCCGAGCTTTTTTAGTTTCCCTTTGAGATGCGCTATTCTTTTATGCACCCGACGACGGTCGATCTCAAGCTGTGTCTCCCCCGGTCCTTTGGCTCCGATACCTCCATATTGACGGGAGAAATGAACCCAGGCTCCGGTTAAACGGGGGAGAGTATATTCAAGCTGGGCCAGTTCTACCTGAAGTCGAGCGGCGGCAGTGCGCGCCCGGGTAGCAAATATATCAAGAATCAAAATCGGTCGGTCGAGCACCTTTGCATCGATTGCTCGCTCAAGATTTCTCTGTTGAGCCGGTGACAGGGGATCATCGAACAGAACACAATTGCCACCGAATTCGACCAGGGACTGCTTGATTTCTTCCACCAGTCCCGTGCCAATATAATAAGCTGCAGTAGGTTTGGAACGTGCCTGGATTCGCCGACCAACAACTTCAGCCCCGGCCGATACCGCCAGAGCTTCCAGCTCGTCCAGCGATTCAGCAACTTCCGCCTTCTTACGCGAACCGGAAGCCAATCCCACCAGTATTACTTTTTCAAGGTCATTCTTTTCGTGTTCGGTGATCACTTCCATGAATATACACATTCAGTGAAATACATCAATGACAATGTTTATCAGGGTGTTACCGGATATTGTTTGGAATCTATTACCGGCAAAATATCTCGTGGGCTATGCCTAATGTTACGCTTACTCTGCCCGGAGGATATCAATGCTAAGCCGGTATTTCATACTACCGCGATAGCGTCAATTTCAACCAGGGCATCTTTAGGCAAACGGGACACTTCAATCGTAGCTCGCGTCGGAGGGGCGTCATTGAAAAACTCCCCATAGACCTCATTGACATCGCCAAAATCATTCATGTCGGTCAGACATATTGTAGTCTTGACTACATTGGAGAAATCTGCTTCGGCCTCGGCCAGAATTGCACCCAGGTTTTTCATCACTTGACGGCACTGATCGGCGGCATTATCTCCGGAAAGTTTCTGAGTGCTGGGGTCAAGTGCAATCTGACCGGAACAATAGATAACGGTTCCGCTGTTTACACTGACACCCTGTGAATACGGACCCAGCGCGGCGGGGGCGTGATCTGTTTTAATAATCGTTTTCACAGGCTCTTTCTTCTTTTGATGAAGAAATATACTCTCTTCACTGCCTGATAGACAATAGAATTGTGATAATTTGTCCACCTTCTTTGAGCAAGCAATGATTCTACTTTGTGAGAGAAGAGAATTTTTGTGTTGCTGCATTACCGAAGCTGGCGTATCTTCATATTAGAGAGAGGAAAGCGTCTGCAGTCAATCTCTGTGAAGATTGCAGAACATCTTTTTTGTGCAGACGATTTCTGAGCAAATAATGTCTGTGTAGGCAATATCGCAGCAGACAATGCTTGAGTAGATATTATCTAAGCCCCCGTAGCTCACCCGGATAGAGCATCTGCCTTCTAAGCAGAGGGTAGCAGGTTCGAGTCCTGCCGGGGGTATTTAATTTACCACCAGACAACAGCTTCCAGTCAGTAGGATGACCCGTTTTTCAAAGGTACTAGCGTATCACTTTTAGGGGTGCCAGTGGGTCGCTTTGCTGGATGAAGAAATCTGATTGTATCTTTGCGTGACTCCAAACCCCATAATTTATAATTTCAACAGCAGAATGATACCAGTTATCTCTTGCGTTTAAACCCCGCTATTTTTATCCTGTATATTAAATTAAATGAACACGAAGCAACTTTGGAGATATGAGAGGGAAATTACAGAAACGCTTCTTTCCATTCGTGATCAAACCGGGACGTTACGCTGGTGGTGAACCGGGACAAATCGTCAAAGATCCGTCTGGTCGATTAAGTTATCTTCATGCTTTCCCTGACAAATATGAGCTTGGGCAGGCGTATTTTGGCTTGCAAACGCTGTACCACGTCGTCAATCGGGACGATCGCTTCTTGTGTGAGCGGGTTTTTGCTGTCGATCGTGACGCCGAAGAGATTATGCGCCGTGAGAATATCCCTCTTTTCTCGCTGGAATCAAATCGCCCCGCTATTGAATTTGATGCCATAGGTTTTACTATCCCCTACGAATTGGTGTTTACCAGTATGCTGGCCATGCTTGACCTGGCCGGTATTCCGCTGCACAGCGACCAACGCCGAGATGAACATCCAATTGTGATGGCTGGTGGTCCGGCTGTTTACAATCCGGAACCGATAGCAGATTTCATCGATTGCTTTTATATCGGCGATGGCGAAGAAGGCCTTGTTGAAATGCTGGGCATTCTCTACGAAATGAAAGGTTCCTCCCGTGAGGAAAAGCTCGAGCGGTTGTGTCGGGAAGTGGAATCTGTGTATATCCCGCGGTTTTATGATAGCAATCACAAGCCGATTGTTTCCTTTGCTCCAGAGCGAATCAAGGCTCGTGTGTTGCCGAAGCTTAAACCGGAGTACTATCCGGAAAAACCAATTCTACCTCTGATCGACACAGCGCAAAACCATTTGAGCATTGAAATAATGCGCGGTTGCCCATGGGGATGTCGGTTCTGTAAAGCAGGGCCAATCTATAAACCGGTTCGTCCGCGACCTCAACAGGATATCCTGCGTCAGGTGGAAATCCAGATGCGGCACACTGGCTATGAATCAATCTCACTTCTGTCGTTGTCTACTTCAGATCATCCTGAGATAGAAGAACTTGCGACTACTCTTGCCCGGCGGCTGGAAAAAGCACGGGTGGCAATAGCGCTACCATCGCTACGGCCTGGGACCATCACGCCAACATTGCTGGATGCTATCAGTCGCGTTCGTAAAGCCGGACTGACTATCGCTCCTGAAGCTGGTACGGAACGACTCCGCCTGTTCATTAACAAGAAGATTCCCGACATAGCTATTTTCGACACTGTAGATATGGCTTTCCGTAAAGGCTGGTCCAGTATCAAGCTTTACTTTATACTTGGTCTTCCAACCGAAACCGAAGAAGACCTGCTGGGAATTGTCGATATCATTAACAAAGTATTTGATATTAGCCGCACCTATCCGGGAAAGAAGACAATCAATGTAACTCTATCACCATTTGTGGCTGAGCCGCACACTCCCTTTCAATGGGATGCTGTTGCCACCCCGGAAATCATGCTGGAAAAGCTGAAATATATCAAACGAAAAGTACGCAACCGCAACGTGAATTTCAAACATACTTCATGTGAATCCTCTACAATTCAGGCTGTTCTGGTACGCGGAGGCCGCGAATTGGGACCAGTAATTGAGTCAGTTTTCCGTGCTGGTGGCCGCTTTGATGGCTGGAGTGAAGATTTCAATTCTGAGCTGTGGTTTGAATCACTCAAGAGCAATGGCATCAGCCTTGAATCACAACTTAGCCCAATATCTTTTTCCGCAGATCTTCCCTGGTCACACATCGCTAAGGGAGCTTCTGTTGAACACCTTCAGGCGGAACGAAACCGAACATCTACACAACTGGCGGAATATGTACCCTACAACCTGAAAGATGAAACAGAGTCTGCAAGTAACTCAACAATAGAGTTTGGTCGAGGGAAAAAGAAAGTAGCCTCGCGCAATGTAGCGGCACCTACTAAAAATCGTGTGCGTTTAAGGTGGGGGCGGGCTGAACATTTCAAATACATGTCACATCTGGACAACCTGCGAATGCTGGAACGAGCGATTCGAAGATCCCGAATACCCATAGCTTTCAGTCAGGGGTTTCATCCCACCATGAAGCTCTCCTTCGGTCCGCCACTGCCGCTGGGAATTACGTCAGAGGCGGAGTATGCCGATCTTACTTTTGATACCAGTTTTATGCCCTATATGATTGACAATCTAAAAGCAGCTATACCGGAAGGGATGAGTATCTATAATACAAGGGTTGTTCTGGGAAAGGCGAAATCTCTCTCGGCTCTGCTTAACCGCGCTGCTTATACTTTACAACTTGATGAGTTTGCTGACACTGCTGCTCTGGAAGAAAAAATAGCCGGTGTTTTATCATCAAGCGAAGTGATAATTGAGCGAATCGGCAAAGAGAAAAAAAACAATGTTGATATACGACCAGCTACATACGAACTTTCTGTTGAGGATGGAGTTCTGCACATGACACTGGGTATGGGTGATGGTGGGTATACCCGCCCGGTCGAAATCCTGGCATTGCTTTTTTCAAGCGAGGAAGTACCGGTGCTGGCTCACTGTCTGCACCGGGTGGCTGTATATCGAATCAACAAGCAGGGGGAGAGATTGGACCCCATGGAGCTATAAATCGCATGGCAAACATTAAGGAAAAGAAAACTAATCAGAAATATGATCCGATTCGAGCCGCAGCCGTTGAATCATTGTTGCTGATTGATGCTGGAGACCAAACTGACACAGCTATTGCGCGGGTTGTTGGCAATCGACGACTAAGACCAATTGATAGACGTTTCATTTTACAGTTGGTTAATGGCACTACAAAAATGCGCCGTAGGCTTGACCATGAAATCAAGTTCTACCTGGCTAAGCCTTCCATGCAACTATCCGAAAAACTGACCACTATTCTCCGTCTCGGTTTCTACCAATTGCATTTCACCGATCGAATTCCAGCGGCGGCGGCGGTCTCTGAATCCGTGAATTTGGCTACACAGATGATCGACCGTTCCCGGGGCAATCTCGTGAATGCTGTGATGAGAGCCTCTCTCCGAGAGCCAAACCGCATAAAGTTTGTCGACAAGCAAGAGCATCCGGTGCGGCATCTTGCAGATTTTTACAGCTTTCCAATATATTTTGTTCAGTACGCGGTAGGTGAATTTGGCATCGAACAAGCAGAGAAAATGCTGAAAACATTCAATGCTCCACCACAGGTTACTTACCGTGTTAATTTTCTTAAGGCTAAACCGGATGAGGTAGCCAATATACTCCAAAAGAACGGGGTGGAGTTTTCCTACGGTAAGTACCTTCCGGAGTTTATTCATATCGAAGAATCCGGGCTTCCTCTTCAACATGAGTTAATTGACACCGGGAAAGTTTTTGTGCAGGACGAATCAGCCGGCTTGGCTGTGCGTTTGCTAAATCCCCGCCCAAACTCAAGTGTAATCGATCTTACCTCTGCGCCCGGAGGAAAAGCCACTTATGCTGCTATTCGCATGCGTAATAAAGGAAGAGTGACAGCCATTGACAAGTCCCATCAGCGGCTAAAACTGGTCCAGGAAAATGCTCAACGTTTGGGTATCAAGATTATCTCTCCCGTGGCATGCGATATGATGCAGTTCACAGGGGGACAGTATAATCGCGTGATGCTTGACCCGCCCTGTTCAGGTTGGGGAACAGCTGGCAAAAACTCCGATCTTCGTTGGTCCAAGACTGAAGAGGATATTACCAATCTTGCTCACATTCAAACCAACATGATTGACCGTGCCGCAAAAATGGTGAAACCCGGCGGTGTCCTTGTCTATTCCACATGTACAATCATAAGGCAGGAAAACGATCAGGTTATAGAGGAGTTTCTCCTGCAAAATAAGGAATTTGAGATAGATTCCGCCTTACCGTATTTCGATAAAGAGCTTGTGAGTGAGAGAGGTTTTGTCAAGACCTACCCCGGGTTTGACACTATGGATGGCTCTTTTTGTGCTCGCCTGAAGCGCAAGTTGCGCTGAATAAAGTGTTATAGAATCCACTGACAAATATTGGAAATTAGCTGGCGGCAGTGTGTTCCACCATTCAGAAGAAAATATCCTGACTTTGGGGCTTGTTGAAAAAGTATCCTTAGTACATGTTTGTTGAGAGTGCGGTTTTGAGAACGGGCGACATAAAGCCGCCCTGCAAATAACTCCTCAAATTGGCATACTCGGTTGGCATACCCGTCTCGTGAACAATCATCCCTTCAGACCGAACACAAAGCTTCCAGGCCCGCTTTGAATCTTCCAGACCAACAAATACTGACTTGCCCTCAACAACGAAATCCTGCATCTTTCTCATGAGGCTACCTCCTTAATTTGTGGCGCTCTGCGACCACGTTTTTGGTTCATTTAGTAAAGAACTAGGTAGCCTCATCTTTCTACAACTCTTTTTCATTATTCCATAGTAACTACGCGGGATTTCAATCTCCTCTCGCGCAGGGGCGGGGCTTGTCTCCGCCCTCATGGCAACGCTGACGGAGCTTTTTCAACACTCCCCGAGTTTGAGCCGGCCACCCGGTTGCCAACTATCGAGAGATGCTGCAATACTGGAGTGATCCCGAGATTGAAATCGAAGATGCCCGCCAAAGGTTGGCTGGAACAGGAAGATTAATGGCTTTTCACAAATAGCAAAAAATTTTTGTTACCAAACCGACCAGGAATCATTAGCTTTTTTTAAGTTACTTTTTTCAATCTGATTGTACAGAGAAAATGTGTAAATGTTAAAACTTATTGGAAGTGATGGCCGCAAACTTTATTCTTGGGAATTGGAACCTGGTGAATATCTGATCGGACGTACTCCCGAATTAGATTTTTACATTTCCGATAGAACGGTCTCGCGGAAACATGCCAAAATTATAGTAAACTCTGACAGGGATACGATCATACTTGAGGACTTGGGCAGTCACAATGGCACGGCAGTCAACGGAGTGAGAATTCAGGGGTCTATCGAATTGAAGACTGGCGATAATATCATTTTTGGTCAGGTAGAGTTTAAAATAGAGCAACAAGGAGAAACTCTAAAAAAATCTCGAATATCAACAACCCGGCTGGCGGAGTATGAACCAGAGAAATCGGTCTTTCTCGATATCAATGAAGCTCTCAAACCACTGCCTACGAAAATATCGGAGATGCCGGAAGTTTTACCCACTCTGTCTGAGATGGCTCGAATGCTGGTTTTGCCGGAACCACAGGAGGAGATGTTACAACGATCGTTACAATTAGTTTCTAGGGTAATTGTTTCCGAGCGCCTGGCTATACTGTTTGTTCAACCGGACAACGATGAGGTTTACACTGCTGCAACACACCTTTCAGGAGGGAAAGATCCCGGAGAGTTCCGACTATCACGAACCATTATCAACGAAATCATTTCCAACCCTCAGGCCATTCTCATCGGCGACCCAAAACAAGACCCTCGCTTTGCGAAGCAACACTCAATTATCATGTCTGACATGAAATCGGCTATGGCCGTTCCTCTCCTGGATGAAGATAAAGTTCACGGCATTTTATATGCTGACACCAGCAACCCGGCACATCGGTATGAAGATGAATCTTTGCGCTTGCTGGCAACGTTTGGACATATCATTGGCGCTCGCCTTCAGAACTATCAATTGCTCAATGAACGTCAGGAGAAGCAAGTACTTGATGCCGAAATCAGGCGAGCTTCCAATATCCAGAAAACATTAGTACCGCAGACGATACCGGAGGTTCCGGGCTATACTGTGCATGCTTTTCAGGAGCAGTGTCGAGCCGTTGGCGGTGATTTGTATGATTTCGAAATCTTTCCTAATGGTGAGCTATTGTTTATGGTCGCGGATGTCAGCGGCAAAGGAATGGGAGCCGCTCTGTTGATGTCCAATATCCTGGCATCATTTCGTATTATGTACAACCAACCGGAGTTCGATCTCGTCCGGGCCGTGAGATTAGTGTCAGCTCAGTTACTTTCACACAGCGCACCGGAAGATTTCGCCACTCTGTTTGTGGGATTGCTGGACCCCGCTAAAAGCGAGGTTCGGTATCTCAACGCCGGTCACAACCCACCGCTGTTAGTGCGCTCCAATGGGAACATGGAACATCTTGAAGCATCAGGAATAATGATCGGTGTACTTGATTTCGATGCCTGGACAGAGCAACGGGTCTCTTTGTCTGAAGATGATTTCATTGTAGTATTCACCGATGGTGTCACCGAGGCTGAATGTGGCGAAGACCAGTATGGAGATGAGCGTTTGGAATATTGTTTGCGCAATTGTAAAAACCTTACAGCTCCGGAGATAGGAGATAAATTAATCGGAGATGTGCTCTCTTTTGTTAAAGATTCACCACGTTCCGATGATATTACGATAGCTATTCTGCAAAGGAACAAGTCATGTTAGAAACCGGTCAGGTTTTCGCGCACTTCAAGATACTACAACAACTTGGTGCGGGGGGCATGGGAGAAGTATACCTTGCTGAGGATCAGAACCTGCATCGTCAGGTTGCTATTAAAATTCTTCTGGCTGACTATTTTGATAATCCGGAGCATCTCCAGCGTTTTGAGCGTGAGGCAAAATTAGCTGCGCAAATCTCGCACCCCAATATTATGAGCATCTACGATATGGGCAAAGCTCCTCACCCGTCCACAGGTAAGGAAGTCCAGTATATTGTTATGGAGAGAGTGCATGGGCGGCTACTTTTTGAATTCCTTCAAAGCCACCAGGCTGGACTTAGTCAGGTTTTGCGCATTGCTGAGAAAGTGGCTGACGGATTAACTGCCGCACACAAGCTGAACATCGTTCATCGTGATATCAAATCTGTGAACATCATTGTTGATGACGAAGGCAACCCCAAGATTCTCGATTTCGGTCTGGCCAAACCACTTGATCCTGTTCAAATGGATAACAACGACACGGACACTATTTCTCAGGAGTTAACCAAAGCTGGAAAGATTGTTGGTACGGTTTCATATATGTCTCCAGAGCAGGCACGCGGAGAGAAGATAGATGGTCGTTCGGACATTTTTTCTCTTGGAATTCTACTTTACCACATGATTACAGGCAACTTCCCGTTCTCCGGCCCTTCTCAGGTAGCCACATTAGCCAAGATTCTTGAAGCCCGACAAGAGCCTCTTCAGAATGTTCCTCCCGAGCTTTCCCGAATCGTCGATAAGTGTTTGCAGAAAAATGCTACTGATAGATATCAGAGTGCTGCCGATCTTGTAGTTGACCTGCGCAATCTCCGACGGCAAATAGATAGCGGCATCAGCGATTCGGTTTCGGGCATGTCTTCAATCGGCGGTCCGGCCGTGAAGCAGAGCTTTCTGAACCGGCTGTCGCGGAAAGCCAAATTGTGGTCCATCGTTGGTGTTGTGTTTTGCATTGCTTTGATCGCGGCTATCATTGACGACAGCGATGAATCGAGTCAGCCCGTCATTGATGCGTTCCACGCGGATGCTGTCGAAGGTGACGCTTTGGCAGTTCTTACATTTGAGAACAAGACAGGCGATCCCGATCTCGACTGGCTGGAAACCGGTTTGCCAGAAATTCTCACTACAGATCTGGCTCAGAGTGCGTCCATTACAGTAATTAGCCGCGAACGCATAATGGATTACCTTAACCATAAGCAGCGGGCTGATAATGTTTCAGGGAAAGAGGATAAAACCAACATGGCTGAAGCCATCAGGGAAGCGGTTAGCAGGTCCCTTGAGGGAGTCCCTGGCGCCCAAGAGGCACTCAAAACAGCCAGAGCGCAGATTCGAGGAACGTCATCCGGACGTTATGACCACGCTGAAAAGCTTGAAGCCGCTCGATCTCTTGGTGCGGCTAATGTATTGTCAGGGTCGTTCTACAAACTGGGGGACAAAATTCGCATCGATGCCCGCCTTGAGGATATTGCTTCCGGCAAAATCGTGCTTGGGGAAAAAGTAGTTGGGGATGATCCCTTTGCGTTAGTTGATAGTCTCACGACAAAAATGGCAGCGTCGCTTAACATCTTAGGAAGCTCGGTACCGGTTAAGGCGGTGGCGTCGATGATCACTTCCTCGCCGGA
>QNAG01000080.1 GCA_003641415.1 Candidatus Zixiibacteriota bacterium
GGGCATTCCATTACTGAATTGTGTCGAATGATCAAAGAAGTCCTCATGGAGAGGACGATGTTGATTGATATCTTGTCGCTTAATGTGAATAAATTGAAGAAAATACGTGACCCTATACATCAATTATCACTATTTTAACCGGACAGTAGTGGTTTTGACTCTTTCATTGAGAGGATCCCGATTGTATTGATGGACCCTAAGGATGAACCGACAGCATACCCTATTGACGGTACTCTGGACCTACACCTGTTTGCTCCAAGAGACACTCACGAAGTAGTCACCGAGTACATACGCATTTGCCTGGAGAAAAACATCATGCAGCTGCGCATTATCCATGGGAAAGGAATCGGGGTGAAAAGGAGAATCGTTCACAGCATTCTCGAAAGCCATCCTAACGTCATTTCTTTCCGGCATGAGGAAGGTAGTGGCGGAAGCTGGGGGGCAACTGTTGCAGACCTGAGACCAACAGCTTCCCATAATCCCCCCCTGCGGTCTTAATAATCAGCACCCCTGGCAGTGCAGAATATTGAAAGGACAACGCAATGATAAATAAACTTCGGCCAACAGATCCATGCAGCATAAACGATAATGTTTTCAAGGCGATTTCCAGTGACTGGATGCTGGTTACGGCAGGAGATCTTCAGTCATACAATACTATGACCGCCTCTTGGGGAGCATTTGGAGAACTGTGGCACAAAAAGATCTGTATCTGTTTTGTGCGCCCGACTCGATATACATTTAAGTTCATGGAGCAAACTGACGCTTTCACTCTGTCGTTTTTCGATGAGTCTTTCCGTGATGTGCTCAAGTACTGCGGGACTAAATCAGGTCGTGACGTTAACAAGATGTCCTTTCCGGAGTTGACTGCGGTTGCAGGAACAACCGACTCTGTCTATTTCGCTGAGTCTCGACTGGTAATGGAGTGTCGCAAAATATACACCCACGATCTTGATCCGAATCGGTTTATTGACAGTGAAATACAGGACGAATACCCCCGGAGAGATTATCACCGAATGTATATCGGTGAAATCATCCAGTGCCTTATAAAGTAGAACTTAACTTGATATTATCAAAACGAGAGTTTTTTTGGAGTTCAGTCTGACGTTTTTTTCGGCTAACTATATAATCTGCACTCAATTAGAAAAAACTACATATATCAGAAAAAGCTTGCATAAACAAAACGAAATGACGTATTTTGTAAAATACGTTTAATATTTGGAGCTTTATTGGATAGACCAACACAAATAATCAAATCAGCTCAGGTACTGTTTGCTCAGTTTGGACTCAAGAAAGTGACAACAGACGACATTGCAAAGGAAGCCCAAGTATCGAAGGCTACAGTATATAAATATTTTAAGAACAAATTTGAAATATTCGATCAAGTCATCGAGAGAGAAGCTAACTCACTACTCACAGCTATTGAGGATGCTGTTGCTGCAGAAACAAGCACTGCAGATAAATTACAAGCTCATCTTAAAATGAGACTTAGTAATAGAAGTGAGTTTATCAATTTCTACCGAGTTACCCAGGAATCCAGAGCTGATTACTGGCCTTTTATTGTACGGATTCGCAGACAATTTCTTGATAAGGAACAAAGAACCGTTGCTCGTATTATAAAGGATGGGGTCGCATCGGGAGAGTTGGAAGTGGAAAATCCGGAGCGCGCCGCCCTTGTTCTGGTTCTGGCATTGGCTTCTGTTGAGTATCAATGGTCTCTGGACGAGAGTCGCTTTACTTTACCAAAACTAATCGATTTAATGTTAAAAATGATGCTGAATGGTATAAGAAAGAGAGAGATGAATATCTCTGATTCAAATAAGATAAACGGGAAGAGAGAATTGCTAAAACTCGACACTACTATGGTTGAACATTACTCTAATGGGCCCCACAAATTCCATATTCCAGTGATGGGGACAGGATTCACTATTGATACCCCTTTGCGAGTTGCGAAGTACGGCATATCATCTGTGATATCCATCGGTGACGATTCTCTCATGGAACAAGTTCGAAAGTTCTATCTGGAAAAATCAGGTCGATCCTACAACCCTATCCCTGTTGGTGAGGAGGATTGCCGTGAAAAGAGAACACGGTCATATTTAAATCTCATTAACGAGTTGGTTGAGATACAAATGCAATCAATACGATCTGAGGCATTTGAACCCGGAAATGATATTACACGTTACTTTGAGATGTTACCTGATGGCTCCCTGAAAGATACATACTCAAAAATGCTGAATTCTAAGGATTCTAAAACAAAGATGGAACTTCAGTCTGCTCTTCGTCATCAGGTAGTTACCGGTCACATTGATGTAAATATAATGACTAAGGTTGACCAAGAGCAATATCACAATAATATAAAAGGACCACCGGAGAGTGGATTAGCAATGGCCGCACTTCGAGGATTTGCAACAAGTAAATTGCGGTCGTCCGTTGTACTATCAGCAGGTATCAATAAAAGACTCTTTGCACACATGGCTAAATTCGAAGATTTTTTCCCATCTAATGAAGGTCCCCCTAAAAAAACAATCATTCTGAAAGTAAGTGACTATCGATCAGCCATGTTACAAGGCAAACTTTTTGTAAGACATGGATTGTGGATATCTGAATTCCGAATCGAATCCGGCCTTAACTGCGGGGGGCATGCCTTTGCTAATGTCGGTGAATTGATGGGTCCAATTCTTGAGGAATTCAAAAATAAGCGAACATCACTGGAGGAAATGCTTCGAAAGAAATACTATGATGCTCTCGCAAAGCTTGGGAAAAAGCCATGGGGACAACCATCAATTAGCCTTTCTGCTCAGGGAGGAGTAGGAACATTAGAAGAACATAAGTTTCTTGTCAATCATTATGGTCTTGATAGCGTTGGGTGGGGCACCCCATTCCTTATGGTCCCTCAAGTGACAAACGTGGGTGAGGAAAACTTGAAAAAACTAATTTCGGCTAAACAAGAGGATGTGGTACTAAGCGATGCATCCCCACTGGGGGTACCCTTCTGGAAATTGCGAACGTCGGCAAGTGATGAGATCCGCAGGAAGCGGATAAGAGATGGTGTTCCTGGCAGCCCCTGTCCAAAACGCTATTTGAGTTCGGATTTTGAGTTCAGTCGTACTCCAATTTGCAAAGCATCCAGCAGATATCAGAAACTGAAGTTAGACCAAATTTCAAAATCAAGCCTACCAGAAAAGATAAAAAAAGCTAAAATAGACGAAGTGCTAAGCAAAACATGTCTTTGCTCGGACCTTGCAGCGGGGGTATTGACCTGCTTGGGTATCGACTCGCACTCGAACTTAGCTATATGTTGCGGTCCTGGTATAGTGGATTTTAAAAAGGTCGCCACCCTCAGAGAAATGGTAGACCATATCTATGGGCGTTTATCCCTGATTTGCAACCCTGATCGTCCCCACATGTTCATTAAGGAACTTTCACTGTATATCACTTTCTTGCAAAGTCAATTGGACAAAGCAGAAATTGGTATTGTCAAGTTATCCGAGAAGTACTTCGCTGATTTCAGTCAGAATCTTTTGGGCGGGATAGAGTACTATCGAGAGTTGGCATCACACTTGAATGGAAGCGGAAGTTCACGGTTCCTGACTGCTCTGAAAACTTTTGAAGATCAGATTATGCAAATGAAGTGTAATCCAAGCGTTTCTTTACAACCATCTGTGGCTTAGCAATTCGAGAAATATCCCTTACGGTCGATACTCTCTTGATTCTAATGCCAGACTTATTTTTTAGAAATGTTTAATTCTTACATCCGCAGGGACAATTGATTGAAAGAGAAAGATGGGCGTGTAACCTGATTCGATTTGTACAATCATTTTAGCTGGATCGAAGCCCCACCCTATGGGGTTCCCCTAATGCTTATACGGGTTCGTACCGTCCTTCATAACTGGTTTTGTCTCGCCAAACGGAAGATGCATCCCCTGACTTTTCTCCTTCATATATTTCTTAGTCAGTTTTACCACCCCGCCGGATAAAATCACGAGGGCAATGAGATTTGGTACCGCCATAAGACCGTTGGCTGTGTCGGCGTAAGACCAGACTGTTTTCAAATCAAAGCGCGCACCTAAAAGTGTAAAGATAATGTATATCCATTTATATGGCATTTTAGCCCTCTTGCCAGCGAGGTACTCAATCCCTTTCTCACCA
The DNA here is from genome assembly GCA_003641415.1 of Candidatus Zixiibacteriota bacterium. GTDB lineage: Bacteria > Zixibacteria > MSB-5A5 > GN15 > FEB-12 > B120-G9. Next base: position 4,150 of record QNAG01000080.1, read on the forward strand.
TAATATGACCAAGCCACCACCGTTGAGAAGGCGAAGAGAATAATCCCAACCATAACCATCCATGTTCCGTACCCCGGCAGTGCGTGTTCAAAGGCGTGCATGGTGAGCGGAGCGCCGTTGACTCCCGAATCCCATTGACCGGTGGTGATGATGACCAGCGCTGTCATGGTACAGATGACAATGGTGTCAATAAAGGGACCGAGCATGGCAACCAGTCCTTCGCGCACTGGCTCGTCTACTTTCGCAGTTGAATGTGCCATAGCTGCTGAGCCCAGCCCGGCTTCGTTAGAGAACAGACCTCGACGCAGTCCCCAAGTGAAAGTCATCCATATCGTAGCGCCGCTGGCTGAGCCTCCCACAATGGCGGTTGGATGGAAAGCATGGTAGAAAATCATTTCAAAAGCTGGAAGAATTTCGTCGATTTTGATAAAGATGATAACCAGAGCGCTAACTACATAAACAGCCGACATAAATGGCACCAGATACGAAGCTACCTTGCCGATACGTTTGATGCCTCCAATGATTACTGCACCAGTGAAACCAGCGACAACAAGCCCTACAATCCAACGAATCGCAGCTTCGTTTTCAGAGGATACATTGAAAACGTCCAGCAGCGAATGCGCTATAGTGTTCGACTGTACCATATTACCAACGCCAAACGCAGCTATGGCGGTGCACAGAGCAAACATATATGCCAATGGTCGGAAACCCTTGTGCATCCCTAACTCGATAAAGTACATTGGCCCCCCCCGGATATTGCCATCCGATTCCACCCTGCGGTACTGGATGGCCAGCATGCACTCGGTGTACTTGATAGCCATTCCAAAAAAGGCGGTGACCCACATCCAGAAAATCGCTCCTGGTCCGCCCCAGTAAATGGCAATCGCTACGCCGGCGATATTGCCAATGCCAATGGTAGCGCTGAGTGCAGCGGAAAGAGCTTGGAAATGGGTCAGTTCACCCTTGTGAGCAGGATCGTCGTACTTGCCGCTGGCAATACCGACACCGTGAGCAAACCCTCGCACTTGAATGAAGACCGTCCGCAGAGTTAGAATAAAGCCGGTCGATAACAGGATGAGAGCCATCGGCCAGCCCCAGACAAAGTCCGAGATAGCGCTTAGAAAACTGTTAATCTGTTCCATCTACAGAATAATAGATAAGCAACGGTAAAATCGATGGCAAGACTAAAACACAAGGCCACTCCGTATGGAGTGACCTTGTGTTGCCATACTGATCGGAGTTAAAGGATTGAAGAACTATGCGCTGGGAGCTTTCTCTACGAGAAACTCACCAACCAAAGCAATATGCGCGAAAAATTCCTCTATCATATTTTCTGCTAAGAATCAATCGAAAATCCCCGATATAATTAATTGGAAGCGTTAATTAACAATGTCCTCTGCGGTCTACCGCCTTGATAAACTATGAGAAAGCACATGAACCAGCAACCAGATTGTTGAGATGGTCGCAGTACGGTCGAGCCGTATAACGCTATGTGAGGCAACAACTTTGAATACAAAACGAATTCTACTGGTGGGGAAAGATAAGAACAGTTCTGGTGATTTAATGAAGCTGCAGGCAGTACTATCCGATGGGTGGGAAATATCTACAACCGACAATGGGAATGATGCCTTGACAGCAATGGATAAAACTCCGTTTGACATAATTGTTACAGAGATGCAAATACCCGGGATAAGTGGTGTGGAATTGCTCAAAGAGACCAGTGAAAGACACCCAAGTACAGTACGTTACATGGTATCCGAACAGGGCGATAAAACAGCTATCATTCAGTCGGCAGGGTACGTACATCAACTCGTTCCCTCACCTGTTAATCCGCAAGATTTTCGGAAGTTATTAGAAAACTCACTTGGTTTACGTAGGCTCTTATCAGACCAAACCTTATGTGACCGAGTTGCAGCGATCAGATCATTGCCCAGTCCGCCTGATTTGTATACGAAGCTTGTAACAGAACTCAAATCAGACACAGCCTCTATAGCTGAAATAGCTGACCTGATTGGTAACAATATCGGTATAGCAGCCAAGCTGCTCCAAATGGTGAACTCAGCCTACTTTGGGATTCCCAACCGAGTAGATAATATATCACATGCTATTAATTTATTAGGGCTCGATACAGTTCAGAGCCTGGTTCTCTCGGCTGGTGTGTTCAGCCAATTTGAGGACCCCAAATTGCCTGGGTTCTCCATTGACAGTATCTACGACCGCAGTACCATTGTGGGCGCAAAATCTCGACTGCTTGCGCACGCCTTCGGATTGAACAGGAGAATTACTGAGGATGCCCTTCTTGCTGGAATGCTTCACGATATAGGGAAGCTGTTAATGCTGACCTCTTTTCAATCTGAGTTGCGTGAGGCGCTGAGTCTGGCCGGGACGAAATCAATTCCTCTTTATCAGGCCGAATATGAGATAATGGGGGTCAGTGATGCTGCAATTGGAGCATATCTACTGTCCCTGTGGGGATTACCGGACTCAATACTGGAGGCTGTAGCCTTGCACTATATGCCAAGGGAAATTCCCAATCCGCTGCTAAACGCTACTACTGCTGTGCATGTTGCTTATGCTACCGATTTAGACGAAAACAATAACGTGAAAAAAGACGAAGATTCTGCGGCTGATATAGACTACCTTCAAAAAATCGGCATTGCTGACCAGCTTCCCAATTTTAGATACTTCTGTACCGGAGCTGTTGTTTGATATCTTTGTGACATTGCTTGATTATCGGAAAGTGCTCAACTAACTATTAATAGAAGTACTGTGAAAATTATGATCGTACCTTGGAATCACGACTATAAAATTACTGGAGCGTAACAGCATGCATTTTCTCAAATATCAAGGTTCCTCACGTATTGAGCGTTCTCTTGGATGAACTTGCTACGGGGGGCAGTTTCAGAACCCATCAAAATACTGAACAATCGATCAGCACTAGCCGCATCTTCCATTGAAACCTGTAGTAAGGTACGTGTCTCAGGATCCATAGTAGTTCGCCAGAGCTGTTCCGGATTCATTTCACCTAATCCCTTATAGCGCTGAATAGAAACGCCCGTTTGAGACATTTTCTTTAAGAGTTTTTCTTTCTCTTCATCACTGAAAGCATATTGTTCGCTTTTACCGTGACGCAATCGATACAGCGGTGGTTGGGCAATGAAAATATATCCCAGCTCTACCAGTGGTTTCATGTAGCGAAAGAAGAAAGTCAAAATCAGCGTTCGGATGTGTGCTCCATCGACATCCGCGTCAGTCATGATAATGATTTTATGATACCGCACTTTCTCAGCGTTGAAATCATTTCCAATACCACATCCAAGAGCAGTGATAAGAGAACGGATTTCCTTGTTGGAAAGAACTTTGTCGATACGGGCTTTCTCTACATTGAGTATCTTACCACGCAAAGGCAGAATAGCTTGGTATCTGCGATTACGACCCTGTTTAGCAGAGCCACCCGCCGAGTCTCCCTCGACGATATACAGTTCACTCAATTCCGGATCTCGCAAAGAGCAGTCTGCCAATTTTCCCGGAAGCGCAGCACTGTCAAGTGCGGTTTTACGACGGGTAAGTTCCTTAGCTTTACGAGCTGCATCACGGGCAGTTGCTGCTGCTACCAGTTTTTCAATTATCTTTTTGGCGACAGGTGGGTTTTCTTCAAAGTAAGCCCCCAAATAATCGTTAGTGATATGTTCTACAATGCCGCGTACTTCACCGTTGCCCAGCTTGGTTTTTGTCTGTCCCTCAAACTGAGGCTCACGTACCCTTGTGGAAATCACAGCGGTAAGCCCCTCTCGGCTGTCTTCACCAACCAGACCAATTCCGTTCACTTTGACAAGGTTGTACTTGGAAGCATAGTTATTGATCGAACGAGTCAATGCCGTGCGGAAACCTGTCAAGTGGGTACCGCCTTCGATGGTGTGGATATTGTTCACATAGGAGTAAACAGATTCTGAGTAACCGTCATTGTACTGAATAGCGACTTCCACCTCAACATTATCTTGGGATTTACTAAAATGAATTGGCTTTTTAAAAATGGGTGTTTTACTCTCGTTGAGATATTTAACGAATTCTGTCAGTCCTCCTCTGGCCAAGAAGTTGACCTTCTGGCCGGTTCGGTGATCAATCAAGTCAATAGATAACCCCTTGTTGAGAAAGGCCAGCTCGCGCAAACGGGAAGCAATGATATCAAATTTGAATTCTAAAGAAGTGAATATCTCCTTATCGGGCATGAAACAGGTTTTGGTGCCGACTTTCATCCGCTTGCCATTCTTCGTAACTTGAGTTCGAGGATGACCACGTTCATATTCCTGACGATAAACCACACCATCGCGAGAGACTTCCACCCAACACCATTCTGAAAGCGCGTTAACAACAGATACTCCAACTCCATGCAAACCGCCGGATACCTTGTACGATTCATGATCGAATTTTCCTCCGGCGTGAAGCTTGGTCATGACAACTTCCAGCGCAGAAATGCCTTCTTCGGGGTGTTCCTCAACAGGGATACCGCGACCGTCATCGGTAACTATGATAGAACCATCCTTGTCTATTTCCACAATGATACTACTGGCGTACCCTCCCATAGCTTCATCGACCGAATTGTCAACAACTTCGTAGACCATGTGATGGAGGCCACGCTTTCCAATATCACCAATATACATAGCCGGACGGCGGCGCACTGCTTCGAGTCCCTCAAGTACTTTGATTGTTGTTGCATCATAGGAATGGCCGTTGTCTCTTAGCTCAGTTGTCATTTTCATTTCCTCGACGTCGTCTACTTTGGTTGCCATTATCCGTTTTTATCCTTTCTCTCCACGTACGAATCGCAGTCGTTTGACTACCCTGCCATATGAGTACTGATGAATTTTGTCCAGAATTGAATCATTCTGCATAACCAGTTCTTGCCGCCAGGCATCATCTGCAACAGCGACATACAGGGTTTCATTATCAAATCGAATCGCAGTGGCTGTTTTTGCTACTTGTTGACCAACAATATCCGACCAGTTAGTAACTACCTGCCATCCGTGATATTTAGGTGTCAGACCGAGCGAGCCAATTACTGCCTCAATCACACCGGATAATCGGTCAGCTTTCATATGGTAATCGTATCTGCCCTTCATAGACGGCTAATTATGTTGGTTTTTCATCATTCATCTCAGCTATACAAGATACCAATTTGTTGAATCAATTGCAAGTAAAAAACCTAACGTAACTTATTGTAGTAAAGGCGGTTGCGTAGCAATATCGGACATTGGGCAAGTTTCGGATGATTCCCTTGTTGGTCCGGTATCGAATGGGCCAGAAACGTCCCAAACACCATGTTTGAACCATAAGAAAAACAACCGGTGGATTAATTATCCAATAGAAAAATATTCTACTCGTTATCTTCGCCGCTTGATGCTCCCCGAACCGGCTATGTGTTTTGATACATTATCGGGGTTGCCATAGAAGTCAATATCGCCACTTCCGTACACGGCTCCATCGAAGCTATCTGAAGCATAAACGCGCACATCTCCAGAACCTCTTATGGCAACGAAAGCGTCTTTTGCAATAAGGTTTCGGGCATCTATGTCGCCGGAACCAGCCAGGTTAATCTCAAGTTCATCGACTTCGCCGCCAAGCTCTACATCACCAGAACCTCTTAAATCGTATTCAAAGAAATCTCCTTTGAGGTTCTCGATAACAATATCGCCCGATCCCTTAGCGACAACTTCCTTCAATTCAGGCACTGTTATTTCTATGAGACAATCATGTTGTGAGCGATACGATTTATCAGAAAAGATGCGCAAGGTTTTGCCTTTCACCTCGGTTTGAACTATTTCAACCAGATTGTCGTCGAAAGTAATCTTCACTGATTGCTTTTCCCCAACAACAACCGTGATGTCGTATGCCCCGGAAGTCACTATTTTGTTAAAGGGTTTCACATCGCGTTCCTCGGTAACGAGATCGTCGGAACCTTTAACACCTTTAGACTGACCAAAGATTGTGGAAAACCAGTTATCGGCCGACACTGATCCGACTACAAGCAACAGCATTATCACAGTGATGAAATACAATCTGCAAATTCTCATATACTCTCCAATTGTTCCGTTATCAATAACTTCAATAGTACAATACGGCTATCTTTGAGAGAAGGTTGCATTCGATGTTGACTATGCGGGTGCCTTCGTATTAGCTCATATATTAATCAACTATAAAGGTATACCAAAGAACAATTTTGAACAATCGCTTTGACAGTATCCATGCACCTGCTATAGCAAAAAGCGCTTGACTTTAATGAGGGTGACGATTAATTGATTGTCTACGTGATGCGCCCATAGCTCAATTGGATAGAGCGTCTGACTACGGATCAGAAGGTTGGGGGTTCGACTCCTCCTGGGCGTATTTTGTTATATGTATGACTCTGTATCTAAGCGCATACACCTACTCAAGCATATATCTATTATCTTCTGATAGCTAAATAACCTCGTTTCAATTTTCCACTCATATGCATGTTTCCCTCCGGTATCATCAAATATGAACAACGTATCATCCATCATCTCAAGTATTACTCTCTCGATCACGTTTAATGTGAGGTAATTCGCACTTTGTTAAACGGGATTGCTCTTGACTTCATGACAGCCAAACACCATATTCTCCAAAGTTGGTCCGGTGTTATATAATAAGGTCGATTTAGTGTTATATTCAACGACACTGGTTCTCATCGGAGTTCTCTCGCTCGTGTGTGAGCAACGGAAGTGACAGCTGTGCTAATGGTTAAAACGGACAGGCATTTCACCCCACCCATTTTCAACAAACGAGTTCTTGTTGTTGTCGGCGGTTATGGAAGCGGCAAATCGGAAGTGTCCGTTAACCTTGCCCGGCATCTCGCCTCTTCCGGACAGTTGCATGTGGCTATTGCTGACCTTGATATCGTCAATCCGTACTTTCGTTCACGTGAGGCAACCGAACAGTTGGAGAAACTTGGTATTGAGACTCTCCACCCCAAGGGTAGTCAAGCTTTCGCTGATCTTCCAATAATCATTCCCCAGGTGAAATCCGCAATTGAGGGATATGACGGCGTACTTATCCTCGACGTAGGCGGCGACGATGCCGGCGCTCGCGTTCTTGGTTCACTGGCTGGTACTTTCCCCTCTGATGATCATGAAGTTCTATTTGTACTCAATGCCAATAGAC
>QNAG01000081.1 GCA_003641415.1 Candidatus Zixiibacteriota bacterium
CTGCAGCAGTTGCATTAATAACGGAGGATACATGAAACAAGACGATATTCTTCAACTATTCAAGGAATCCAACGCCCTTCTAACCGGTCACTTCAAACTCACTTCGGGCCGACACTCAGATGTCTATTATGAGAAATTCACTCTTCTGAAACAGCCCAAAATTTGCACCAGACGCTGTGAACAAATGGCCGAACTTCTCAAAGATAGTAGCATTGAAACCATTGTGGGACCAACTACGGGTGGAATAATCCTGGCTTATGAAGTTGCCCGATACTTAGGAATTGAATCAATTTATGCTGAACCGGGAGAGGAGGGTCGTGTCTTCAAGCGAGGTTTCTCACTCCACAAAGAACAGAAAGTCGCCATAGTGGATGATGTTCTTACTACCGGCCGTTCTGTTCGCGAGGTTATTGACCTGGTCAATTCGTACGAGGCGGAGATTGTGGGCATTGTTTTGATGCTGGATCGCTCTGGAGGTGCGGTTAAGTTTGACTATCCTACCTATTCATTAGCTTCCGTATCAGCCGAATCGTGGGAACCGGACAAATGTCCCCTTTGCGCTAAGGGAGAACCACTCACCCAACGTGGTAGCCGAAAAGTATGATAGTATAAAACGTAACTGTCATTGCAGAGAAAGTGGAATTGCCTAAGTATTCCACCATACAAAGCCGAGAGAAAAGCGCACGCGAATCACAGTCTACTCAGTGATAGGTCTCTCATCTTTGCTTTTTGCTGGCCGGCGCAACCGATCTATCTGATTGGTCATATCACCGAGTTCGTCACGAACTTTGGAAAGGCTCAAACCCATTGAGTGTGAGGAACCTTCCATTCGCTCGTACAGCTTGAACAGCCGCGAAAGGGATTCGCTGAGATTGTTCACTGCAGCATTCAACCGAGCAGTATCTTCAGCTAAAGTCGTTTCAGAGTAAACTGCCGCTATTGATGACAGGAAAGCATAAAGATGTCCCGGCGAACTGGGGATTACGCGTTGGGAAAGAGCATGATCAAACAGAGTCTGGTCCTTATCCGCCACCAGTTGATAATAGACAGCTTCGGAGGGGATATACATTAGTGCAAACTCTGTTGTATTTTTCTCCGGTAGCAAGTACTTGTCATGAATGGCATCTATCTGCTTTCTCAAAGCCTGTCCAAATTGCTTTAGCGACTTATCCGGCTCATCATCTGCTATAATGCGCTGGTAAGATTCCAACGGAAATTTGGAGTCTATTGGAAGCAACTTATCACCCAACCGCACAACTGCATCTACCCGACATCCCGGGGCAAGAGTATATTGCATCGAAAATAGCGATCGGGGTAGGATTGTCGACAGAAGATTCTCAAGGAGCGTCTCCCCGAGAACGCCACGAACTCGAGGTGGTTTGAGAAGTTCGGATAAACTTTGGATGTTTTGTCCAATCTTCTCGATATTGTGTGCCTGCTCTTCTAACTGTCCGAGTTTACGTTTAATATCTCCAAAGACTTCCAAGCGGTTATCGAGCGATGTACTGCTCTCTGCCAGTCTCTGGTTTATCGTTCGGTTCGCTTCATCGAATGAGCTTCGTAAAGCGATCAGCCCCTCCATTTGCTTGCTTACCAGCTCTGTTTTCAATCTCTCAACACTCTCATTAAGAGTAGGTAATTGCCCGTTCCCGGATGACCGCCTTAGCATTGCTATGAGTAACCAAACAACTGCTACCAACAGTAATGTCAGGACAACCAAGGTGAGTACAGATAAATCTGGCATAGCTTAAACCAATAATCACTTTTTGATAATTAGTTCGTAAGCTCCATCATGAGGGATTACTTTACCTGTGAGTTCCTTTCGGAATTTGAACGCAATGGTACCATCTTCAGCAGAGAGATACTCATCAGAAGGTGTAAGACCATTGATAAATTTCCCCAACAATTGATTAGTGACAAAGTCATACAAACCAGCCTCATTGGCATCAAAACGGAGCCCGTAACGATAACCCGACAACATCTCGAAATTGTTGCCTTGTTCTTCGTACAGCAGGGAACGTTGTCCCACAAGGCTCTCATCTGGTCCAAAATACAAATCCCCGGCTTGCGGTTGCAGCTCGTCACCGCTTATCTTAACAGCAATCCATTTCCTGTTCTCGACCACAAGGATACCTTTATCCTCAATTATTTTCTCCCCCTCGTCGATTCCTCCAGGAGTAAAAGCTGCTTCCTCGCCTAACTTACGCTGTGAGTACGCCTTATAGTTCTGCAGCACTGTGGGCCAGTCAGCCACTTCAAGCGCATCACTAATTTTTTGCTTTACTATGGTCTCCTCCATCCGTAAAAGTTCATCGTATGAACCGGAGAGTGACAAATACAGATTCAAGAATTTGTCCATCTCAAGAGCATCAACCAAGTAAGCGGTAAACAGACCTGCTACAGGATATGACATATCCGCAGAGGAGTGTTGTTTGAAGTAGTCCATGGTAATAATGGAATCAATTTCAACCAGCTTCTGGTCCTGCAGAAAACCAGCCAGATAGTTCAGGGTAACTGTCGATTTGCCCCAGCGTCCCCCTAGATAAACAGCCAATCCCTCGCTCAACAGTGGTTGAGTATACATCGGAAGTTTTCCCAGCCGTATATTAACCAATAGATGAGCTACCTCGTGAAAGTGCGGGAAATAGGCACTTATAATATCGTTTGTGGGGAGGTCTAACATTCCCCGCACGCGTACTCCAGTGATTTTCTCAACAATACTATCACTGGGACAGTAGAAGTATTCGATTTTCTTTTCCTGAATAGTCTTCAGGTCAGCCCGCAACATACCAAGCGATTCCGCCATAACCTTTACAAAACGATCTGCTTCATCAAGAGTTACCTGATTTAGGAATATCCTGCGATCCGGGTGACAATGAATCCGAAAATACTTGCTTTCAAGAACAGGCCAGTCGCAGGCATAGTAATCCTGGGGATGGGTCAGCCAGAAGTATTCGCCATCGTAATAACTGTAATACAGATGAGTAACTTTCTCACCGTCCACCAACACAGAGTATTCCGCTGTAAAGTACTCGTTTCCATCCAGACTCATTATTTGTCGAATTGAACGAAAGAGATTGTCCCGTAGTGCAGGAAGGTTTTGCATCACCGGTGAAGTACAATCGAGTTTGAGCGGAATGCCATCGTACTCAATTCCAAACCGACCCGAACGTTCTATAACAGGCTCTGTCCATAGGTCCCGAGCAGATTCGATATTGCCAGACACCAGCAAGTCAAAGTAGTAGTATATATTCTCCACCGCTTCACGAGTATTTACTTGCCCTGAAAACACTAAAACCGGCAGCATAATCAAAACAATCAAAAACGTGGTTATTACTCTGGAGAAAAAAGAAAATCTAAACATACAATATCTCCTATCCTATTAATCAGTAGTTTACAGAATATATATCGGTTGTACCGACAATGTCCAGAACTGTGCCAAAAAACCCTTATTATCACAAATTGTTGTTAAGTCCAAAATTGGTCACCGTTCTCGGTTGTAAAAGATACATAAGGGCAGTCATCTTTTTATATTTATAAATAATGTGTTATATATACCTTACAGTACTGTTAAATGCTTGACCCTGTGATATAGCATGTTATCATCTTTTTAATATTAATACAAGTTGTGCATCAAGGAGAACATCTTTGGAATACTACGAAGGTCTTATCAAGGACACAGAATTCTTCACGACTGCTGAGCTGGCTAAAAAGCTCAAAATGAATGTTCAGGTAATCACGCGAAAAGTTCAATCAGGAGATATTCCTGCCTACAAGATCGGAAAAGACTGGCGGATTCCGGAACAGTCGGTATTCGAGTGGCTTGAGAAAAACTCCAATTCCAACGACAATTCCGGAAATCGGGGAACCATAACAAAAATGCCGGGGAAGCCACAAAAGTCATCACTCCAAGCTAAACGAACAACTCGCCGCTATCTGTTGGAGTATATTCTGGCGCAGTTTGAGCCTAATAAGTTATACAGCGCTGAAGAAGTGACGCGAACCATATCCCGTTATCACGACGACCACCAATCAGTGCTACGGGAGTTTGTCTCGGAGAAAATGTTGGAACGAATCGACGGAAATTACCGCCGTTGCCGTGGTTACCGACTATCGGGATAGAAAATAACAATCCTGATCTTAGACACAATTGCCAGAACCTTAAGTGATTTTGATATTATCGATTGCATTTGCAGAGTAAATGAATATTATCTTTCTTCTTGAAAAGTGTAATCGAAGAATGATTTGATGTCTCACCATGTTTAATAAACTGCCCATGTCAAAGAAATCAATGGTTGTGATGTTGTCCCAAAAAACACTGATCACGTTTCGCTCAGGCTGCGGGCTTGTCTCCCAGCGAATGTCATCCAACCAAGCAATGCCTGTGAGCGGAGTCGAGGGACAGCGGACACAAGGCCCGCTGCTACGCGAAGTTAGAGGAAACCAATCTTTTCCCTCCACGGCGATGAGCGATGAGATTCCACTTCTGGAACAGCTTCTTGTGTATAGGGGAAAAAATCAGAGAGACAAAGGTTGTTTTTTATCTCAAAATACGCCGCAGTAGCTCAGGTATGAATCTTGTAATTATCACTGAAGCCGATAGTATCGGTAAGGGTTGTTACCGGTTAGCGGACAAACGAGCCAAACATATTCGAACAGTGCTCCGTTGTCAGGTAGGCGACAAAATTGAAGTGGGGGTGCTAAACGGTCCTCAGGGAATCGCACAGATTGAAAAGATAGATGATAATGAAATCGTAATCGAGTGTCTAACACTCAAACTTAAACCGATTGTACCGCCCGTTGTTGATCTTATTTGTGCCCTTCCCAGACCGCAAACGCTCAAAAAGGTGCTAACAATTTCAGCTACTATGGGCGTACACAGACTTGATTTTGTCCGATCCAATCGAGTCGAAAAAAGTTTCTTTCATTCTCCTGTGCTCCAAAAGGAGAACTATACACCGTTCCTGATAGAGGGTCTTAGTCAGGGCAAACACACTCGCCTTCCTGAGGTTTATATCCACGACCGTTTCAAGCCATTTTTTCAGGATACCCTGCCCAAGTTGAACCGGGGAGAAATGGATTTATCCTGTCGCCTGTTGCCTGATCCGGATGTCTCAGTCAATCTTAAGGATATACATAACAGTACTAACAATAGGCTTCTTATTGCTATTGGTCCTGAGGGAGGATGGGTTCCGTTTGAAATTGAATTAATGGAGAGCCTTGGATTCCGCAGGTTTTCGCTCGGTCGTTGGGTACTACGCGTGGAAACGGCTGTAGCGGGTGTTCTCAGCCAAATCGAATTGGTTCGAATGATGAAATAGAATGTATAAGATTTCATAAAACCTCATAAAACACACATTTGTCCTACGGCACTTCTCCCTTGATTTGACTTGATACTGAGCCTATTATATTAGGGCTATGTCTACTGTTAAACACAACCTGACCAGAACCGAGGAAATCAAGCGAATGGTTCGCCTTTCTGATGGTCGACAACTCGGTCTGTCTCGGCCATTAGTGATGGGTATACTCAATGTAACTCCTGATTCGTTCTCAGATGGTGGGCGTTTTTTATCTCCAGAAAATGCCACTGTCATGGCTTATCGGATGGAAGAGGAAGGGGCTGATATAATCGATGTCGGGAGTGAATCAAGTCGACCGGGGGCAGAGCCAGTGCCGGTTGATGAAGAAATTCGCCGAGTCATTCCGGTTATAGAAACAATTCGTAAAAAATCCGACATTCCTGTTTCAATCGACACTTACAAATCGCAGACAGCCATTGCGGCTCTTGAATCTGGCGCAAATATGGTCAACGACATCTCAGCACTTCAATTTGACAAACGTATGGTAGAAGTTCTTGCAGAGAGAAGTGCACCTATAGTACTGATGCACATGCTTGGTAGTCCTCGTGATATGCAGCAGAATCCCTCCTATAGCAATTGTGTCGAGGAAATTGCTGATTTCTTTGAGGAACGAATTGGGTTCTGTCACCAAAACGGCATAGATAAATCACGCTTAATTCTGGATCCCGGTATTGGTTTCGGCAAACGATTGTCGGATAACGTGGAAATTTTGGCTAATTTAAGGCTATTCACCTCTTTTGGATTGCCGTTGCTGATTGGAGCATCGCGCAAATCGTTTATCAATATGCTTCACCCGAGTGATCAACAAGCCGATCAACGGATTGGCGGTTCGATAGCAGCAGCTGTGACAGCAGTAATTAATGGTGCAGCTATTGTTCGAGTGCATGATGTAGGACAGACAGTCGAAGCGCTTAAGGTCTTGCAAGCGGTAAAGGAAATGTCATGACAGTACTTAGCTGGGAGTTCATCAGGTTCGGCCTTAAAGACGTTTTTGATATAATCCTAGTGTCATTTATAATTTATCAAGGTTTCAAATTGGTCAGAGGAACTCGCTCCGCTCAGATCATTATCGGTCTGGGACTGATTTTAAGTGTAGCCTTTATTGCTTACTGGTTTCAACTGGAAGGTATTACCTGGTTGTTTTCCAACCTGGCTACTTTCGGACTCATTGTGCTCGTGGTTGTTTTCCAACCCGAACTTCGTGGGGTGTTGGCTCAGATAGGACAAAGCCGTCTCCTGCGCCGGTTTGTCATGCTTGAACGACGACAGACTATCGAGGAAGTATCCCGCGCTGCTCTCAGACTTTCGGAGTTGCGCTACGGCGCCCTGATTGTTATCGAACGTCGCACCGGACTGCGAAATTTTTCTGAAAGCGGAAAAACTCTAAACTCAGAATTATCTTCAGAGCTTCTCGTAACACTGTTTACACCCTATACTCCACTTCATGACGGCGCTGTAATTATTACTGGTGAATACATTACAGCAGCAGCAGCCTCTTTGCCTTTGACCACCAACCCTCGTTATCGAAAACTATACGGGATGAGACACAAAGCAGCCATAGGTGTTTCCGAGGTGTCTGATGCTGTGGTGATAGTGGTTTCTGAAGAGACCAGTGCCCTTTCTATTGCGCATGAGGGATCACTTGAATTGGATATCAAAAAGGCTGAGTTCAAAAGTCGCCTAGCAAAATATCTGACCAATTGATAAAACAACACCCCGACACAACCTTGATCCAAATCTACAAAAGGACTATTATCACAATCCGAATAAGGGAGATCATTACATGTGGGGATCATTCAAAAGAAGAGTTGTCTGATAAATAGCCGATAGATTAGCTGTAGACGACACAGAAAGTATAGTTTTTATGTACGACTTGAGCAGGACAAGAAATTTTTCGATTATCGCCCATATAGATCATGGCAAATCTACTCTGGCTGATCGTCTCCTTCAGACAACCGGAACTCTCAGTAATCGACAAATGAGAAACCAGGTTCTGGACTCGATGGATCTGGAGCGGGAGCGTGGCATCACTATCAAGGCTCACGCCATCCGTTTGAATTACTGTGCATTGAACGGTGAGACCTACCGCTTCAATCTGATAGATACCCCCGGCCATGTCGATTTCACTTACGAGGTCAGCCGGTCACTGGCCGCCTGCGAAGGGGCTATTCTTGTTGTTGATGCTTCCCAGGGCATTGAAGCTCAGACGCTGTCAAACCTGTATCTCGCTCTAGAGAATGACTTAGAAATACTTCCAGTCGTAAATAAAATCGACCTGCCTAATGCTCAAACAGAAAAAGTCGTTGTCGAATTGGCTGAGCTATTGGGTTGTGATCCTGAATCGGTCCTGCGTTGCTCAGCTAAACAGGGTATCGGAATTGATGAACTTCTTGAAACTATAGTAGAAAAAATTCCACCGCCTGAGGGGGACCAGCAAGCTCCTCTTCAGGCTATGGTATTCGATTCTGTTTATGACAGCTATCGAGGAGCTATGCCACTGATACGTGTTTTCAATGGAACCCTTCACAAAGGTGATCGCATCCAGTTTTTTTCCTCGAAAATAACTTATGAAGTAGATGAAACTGGATTCCTGCAACTGGAGCTGCACCCTCAAGATCATATCTCTGCTGGCGATGTTGGCTACTTGTTCGCCTCAATTAAGGATATTGCTGAGACTCGCATCGGCGACACTATAACTTCCACCAAATCTCCAGCCAATGAAGCTCTCCCGGGTTTTATCGATATTAAGCCGATGGTTTACTCCGGACTTTATCCGGCCATAGCCGAAGATTTTACACAACTCCGCGAGGCACTTGAGAAACTTAAGCTTAATGATTCTTCTCTTGAATTTACACCAGAATCATCGACTGCTCTTGGGTTTGGTTTCCGTGTGGGATTTCTTGGCCTGCTGCACATGGAAATAATCACAGAGCGATTGTCCCGCGAATATGGACAAACAATCATCAACACAGTGCCAAATGTTGAGTATCATGTTTACATGACAAATGGGAAGAAACTAATAGTGGATAACCCTGCCAAGATGCCATCCCGTCAGGAAACCGACAGAGTCGAAGAGCCGTATGTCAATGCTCAAGTAATTGTTCCTTCGGACCACATAGGCGCTGTAATGCGTCTAGCCACAGAACGACGTGCAGAATACAAAACAACCGAATATCTCTCCCCCGGACGAGTTAGTCTTTCGTATTCCTTCCCCCTTTCCGAGATCATTTTCGACTTTTATGACCGACTCAAGTCAGTTACACACGGATATGCATCGTTTGACTACGACCTGCCATACTACCGACGTTCCGATCTGGTCAAGATTGATATCCTCGTCAATACTGAACCAATCGATGCTTTGTCTGTAATAATACATCGCGATAAAGCCTACTACTGGGGCCGAGAGCTCAACGAGAAACTACGCCAACTTATTCCACGCCAGATGTACGAGGTGGTAATCCAAGCTGCTATCGGCAACCGCATTCTCAGTCGTGCCACCGTCAAACCGTTACGTAAGAATGTGACGGCCAAATGTTATGGTGGAGATATCACCCGCAAGCGCAAATTGCTGGAGAAACAGAAAGAGGGCAAAAAGCGGATGAAGCAGTTTGGAACAGTAGAGATTCCCCAAGAAGCTTTCCTGGCTGCGTTAAAGATTGAGCGGTAAGGGACAGATTTTCTTTCTCCATCTGAATGGGTCAACCGATATATCCTTACACCACAGCTACTCGTATTGAGTATATCTTGCCAGAAAGTCCTTGCGAAACGACTCGAAACGTTTCTGTTCTATCGCTTCGCGGATGTCTCGCATCAGCTTCTGATAGAACCAGGTTGAATGATAGGTCGCCAGAACCATACCGGTAATTTCGGATTGATTATATAGATGACGAATATAAGCTCGGCTATAGCGACGACAAACGTGGCAGTCGCAATTGGGATCAAGCGGGCGTTCATCGTTGGCATATTCGGCATTTCGATAGATCAATTGCCCTTCTGATGTAAACACATTCCCGGTGCGAGCGTTACGGGTGGGTAACACGCAATCAAACATATCAATCCCGTATGACACAGCCATAAGGATGTCTTCGGGATAACCAACACCCATCAGGTAGCGCGGTCTGTCCTCTGGCAAGTATTGTATCGTGTGCGCAAGAATGCGTTCCATCTCTTCTTTGCTCTCCCCTACCGATAAACCACCGATAGCATTTCCGGGGAAATCGAGCGATACAATCTGTTCTGCCGACTGAGTCCGCAGGTCTTTATAAGCTGACCCCTGCACAATCCCAAAAAGGTGGCAACGGCGTGGCCGCTCTTCTTTGCTTAACAACAGTTCGTTGTGCACCTTAAGACAAATAGAAGCCCATTCGTGGGTGCGGCGGACACCGGTAGCAGCCAGTTGGCGATCAGCAGGATAGGGAACGCACTGATCGAAAGCCATGATGATATCCGCCCCGATAGCGTGTTGAATCTGAATGACCTTTTCTGGGGTGAACAGATGCTTTGAACCGTCATGGTGGGAACGAAACTCAACGCCATCATCGGTAATCTTGGAGGTCTCTTTCAGTGAGAAAACCTGGTAGCCTCCACTGTCAGTGAGGGTCGGCTTGTTCCAACTGTTGAAGCGGGCAAGCCCGCCCTGGGCTTTGATAATATCGACACCCGGTCTCAGATAGAGATGGTACGTATTCCCCAAGATTATTTCCGCTCCACACGATTCAAGATCCTCAGCCGTCAGAGCCTTGACAGCGCCAGAGGTACCAACCGGCATAAAAGCAGGAGTTTGAAACACTCCGTGTGTTGTCGTAACTTCGCCACGACGAGCTAAGCCATCTGTAGTTATAGGTTTATAAATCGAATCACTCATAGTGGACTTAACTGAGGAGTATTCCCAGTGCTTCTGAAAGAGTTTTTACACCGATAACTTTCATACCAGCCGTATCTATACGCGACAGACTCCCCTTGGGGGCAATCACTTTTTGCAGACCCATTTTGCGAGCTTCAATGATTCGGCGGTCAATCATGGTAATACCTCGCACTTCCCCTGACAGGCCTACTTCACCTACAACGAGGGTTTCAGCATCCACTGAACGGTTAAGGATTGATGATGCCAGTGCTATAAGGACAGGCAAATCGACTGCTGGTTCAGATAAACGCAGACCACCAGCAACGGAAACAAAAGCGTCGTTGGTCCCCATTGGATACCCCCCCCGTTTTTCGAGTATGGCCAGCAATAGAGCCAGACGTTTATTGTCTATCCCGCTTGCAACTCGCTGCGGGTTGCCGTAACCGGAGGGCGAAACCAGGGCTTGTATCTCAACTAGAATAGGACGTTGTCCCTGACAAATGCTGGTAACAACCGAACCGGAGCGCGGCTCTTCTCCTCGTTCTGACAGAAACAGTGATGACGGATTGACAACTTCAACCAGACCCTCCGGTAACATCTCAAAGAGACCGATCTCCGATACCGAACCGAAACGATTCTTGGTAGCCCTGAGAATGCGATACAGATGAGTACTGTCGCCCTCGAAGTATATTACGGTGTCGACCATATGTTCCAGTAATTTGGGACCGGCTACTATGCCATCCTTGGTGACATGCCCTACGAGGAATAAAGCGAAACCTTTGGAACGAGCTTGCAGAATCAACTGGTGAGCCACCTCGCGTATCTGTCCAACAGTACCAGGTGGAGAATCAAGATTTGATGACGCTACGGTCTGAATGGAATCAATCAGAACAATCCCGAATGATTCTTCACTGATAATTCGTGTAACATCCTCAAGCGAAGTTGTATTGACGACTGTTACATTTCGTCCTGTTACGTTAAGACGTCGGGCGCGTTGCTTTAACTGTGCCGGGGACTCCTCAGCAGTAACATAAGCTACCTCTAAACCTAGATCAGAGTAGGCTCCCGCAGCTTGAAGCAAAA